>NZ_JBSFPT010000008.1:0-84609 GCF_053588335.1 Microbacterium sp. NPDC003461
GGCGGGGCGGGCGAGGCCGTCGTCGCCGATCACGAGATCCGTCACCTCGGCACCCCCTCCGGCTCGCGCGCGAGGGCCTCGCCCGAGAATCCCGTCACCCGCGGATTCTCGGCGCGGCGATGGATTCTCGCCGATCTCCCGCCTGTGAGGCCGGCGGCTAGAGCTCGTCCTCGTCGCGGTCGTCCTCGGTGCCGCCGTCGGGGTACGACGCCACCTCGGGGCGGCGCACGAGGAAGACGATCGAGGCAGCGAGGCCGCCCCAGACCAGCACCGCGGCGATGACGAGAGACGCGATGGCGATGCCGCTCATCGGGCGCCTCCCTTCAGGTTCAGCTGCGCATCCGTCGGCCAGGCCTCGAACCGGTCGGGATCATGCCGCCAGCGCAGCTGCGGCAGCACGAGCGCGCCGACGATCATGATGAGCACCGATCCCCAGCCGGCCACGCCGAGATACCACGTGGGGTAGCCCCCGTACCCGTTCACGAACAGATCGATGATCTTCGTGATGAGCATGTACGCGAGCACGGCCGGCGCCAGCACCGCCGTGAAGAACGTCCACAGGCGACCCACGTGGAACGTCGACAGCGCGCTGAGGTGCCGGGACAGCTCGCGGCCGCGGCGGCGCACCCACAGCACGATCACCGACATGGCGACGGCCGAGCCGACGATGCCGACGTTGTTGGCCCAGTTGTCCACGGTGTCGAGCGCCGTGAGGCCCGAGGTGGAGCCGAACAGCACCATCGACACGACGGCGAGTGCGCCGCCGAAGCCGAGCACCGCCTGGGCCCGGGTGAGGGCGAACTTGTCGCGCAGCGCGGCGATGATCACCTCGAGGATCGAGATGAGCGACGTCAGGCCCGCGAGCGTGAGCGATCCGAAGAACAGCGCACCGACCCACTCGCCGCCGGGCATCTCGCTCACGATGGCGGGGAAGGTCATGAACGCCAGGCCCACGCCCGTCAGGCCCTCGAGGTCGCCGACGGCGACGCCCTGCTGGAACGCGAAGAACCCGAGCGTCGCGAACACGCCGATGCCCGCGAGGATCTCGAACGACGAGTTGCCGAAGGCCACGACGAGGCCCGCGCCGGTCATGTTGGATCGGCGCTTGCGGTACGAGGCGAACGTGATCATGATGCCGAACGCCACCGACAGCGAGAAGAAGATCTGGCTGTACGCCGCGATCCAGACGTTCGGATCGGCGAGCGCGGCGAATTCGGGGGTGAAGAACTCGTCGAGGCCCTGCGCGGCGCCGGGCAGCGTGAGGGAGTAGATCACGATCGTCAGGAACGCGAGCACGAGCAGCGGGATGATGATGACGTTCGCGCGCTGCACGCCCTTCACCACGCCCGCGGCGAGGATGCCCAGGGTGACGATCCACATGATCGCGAGCGGGATCGCCACGGCCGGCATGTACTCGAGTGTGAACGGGGCCGTCGTCGAGTCGGCGGCGTGCAGGTAGTCGCCCGTGAAGAAGGCGGTGGGGTCATCGCCCCATCGCAGGTCCCACGAGAACACGAAGTAGCTCGACGACCACGCGAGCACCGCCGTGTAGTAGATCGCGATGAAGACGCTGATGAGCACCTGGAACCAGCCGAGCCCCTCGCCGAGCTTGCCGCCGAGGCGACGCAGCGCGAGCGGGGCGGAGCCGCGGAAGCGGTGCCCGATCGCGTAGTCGAGGAACAGGATCGGGATGCCGGCGGTGACGAGCGCCACGAGGTACGGGATGAGGAACGCCCCGCCACCGGATTCGTAGGCGACGCCCGGGAAGCGCCAGATGTTCCCGAGCCCGACGGCCGAGCCGAGGGCGGACAGGATGAATCCCACCTGCCCGGACCACTGCTCCCGCTCGGGGACGGCGGTGACTTCGCGCTGCGCTCGCGCCATGGTGCTCCTCGCTCGCGACGTTCGGTGACGGCCTTCGCCGGTGACCGAGAATACGCGGCCGGGCGGGCGCGAGGGAACAGCGCGCGGGATGTCGCGTCGGGAGCCGCGGGCTCAGGCGACCTGGTCGTCGCCCCCGTCGAGGGCGCGCAGCGGCCGGATCGGCGGGTGCGCGCCGTGGATCTCGCGGTGGATGCGCTCCATGCGCTCGTCGAGCTCGGCGGCCGTGAGGGCCGCGTCGCGCAGGCTGTCGGTGAGGCGCACCGGCACCTGGCGCTCGTACTTGTAGTAGATCTTGTGCTCGAGGCTCGCCCAGAAGTCCATGGCGATCGTGCGGAACTGCACCTCCACCGGCACATGCACGGTCCCCGTCGAGAGGAACACCGGCACCTCGACGATCGCGTGCAGGCTCTTGTAGCCGTTGGGCTTGGGGTGCGCGATGTAGTCCTTGACCTCGCGCACCGTCACGTCGTCCTGCCCCGCCAGCAGCTCGAACAGCCGGTAGGCGTCGCTCACGAAGCTGCACGTCACGCGCACGCCGGCGATGTCGGTGACCTGCTCGCGGATCGTGTCGAAGTCGGGCTCGATCCCCTTGCGCATCACCTTGGCGAGGATCGAGTCGGGCGTCTTCAGCCGGCACGACACGTTCTCGATCGGGTTGTACGCGTGCGTGTGCTCGAAGTCGTCGCGCAGGATGAGCATCTTCGTCTCGATCTCGCGCATCCCGAATCGGTACTCCGACAGGAACCGGGCCAGGTCGTCGCGGATCTCCCGCGCCTCCGCCAGCGCCTCGTCGTCGAAGGCGAGCGCGTCCGCCGCATCGGTGGTCATGCGACTCACGCTATGCAGGCGGGGTCGGCGTCGGCTGTGAGAAGCCTATGGTTCTGCCCGCGGCGGCCAGCGCCCTCGCGCGACGCGCGGCGCGTGCGCGAAGAGGCATCACGGGATACCGTGGCCCCATGGGCATCCTGTACTACGGCGGATCCGCCGTACCGATCCACATCGAGGACCGCGCGCTGGCTCACCTGAAGGTCGTGATCGTCGCGAAGCTGCGGCGCAACGAGAGCTTCACGGTGTCGTGGAAGCACCACGAGTCCGAGCCGACCGGGCGCAGCACCATCTGGATCAACCCGTCGCTGCCGCTGCGGTTCGTGTTCGACGAGCCCGAGGCGCCCGAGCTGAACCGCGCCTGGATCGAGGAGCTGGCGCACTCGGCGAACGCGCTCGGCGGCGTCATGCTGACCGAGGAGCACGTCGAGTCGCCGCCCGACCAGGAGCCCGCCCGCAACTGAGCGCGCACGAGAAGAGCGCCGACCCCCTCGGGGATCGGCGCTCTTCTCGTCTGAGCTGCGGGCGGCTCAGTCCTCGCCCGCCGGCTGCGAGCTCGGCTCGGGCGGCTCGGGGGTGATCGTGAGCCCGTTGGGACCGCTCGCGGCGAGCATGAGGTCGTCGAGCCACGCGCGGTTCAGGCGCGGCGCGCGCCCGCCCGAGAAGTGGAACTGCATCGGGATCGAGGGGTGCAGCCAGAAGCTGCGTCGCCCCTCGCCCTCGCCGAGCTTGGTGTCGAACATGAAGGGCTCGCCCCGGCGCAGCTTGTTCATGACGACAATGCGCAGGTGGGCCAGCGTGCGGTCATCGATCTCGACGCTTGTGGCCGCCGCGCCATAGAGGAACCGTCCCATGGGGCGACTCTAACCGACCCGCGCCGGGCGATATCGCGGGCGCGGGCAACGGCCCGGGTGGTACCCGGGCCGTTGCGGGGACGCGTCAGATGCCTGCGACGCCGCCCTGGTCGCGCGAGGTCTCCTGCGCGCCGTGGATCTCGCCGCGCCACGCGCCGGTCTCCGAGTCGCGCTCCTCGATGAACTCCTTGAAGCGCCGCAGGTCCATGCGTGCCTGCGCGTCGTCGATGCCGAGCGCCGCGCCGGCCTTCTCGAGGAGCCCCTCGGGCTCCCACTCCATCTCGAGGCGCACGTGCGTTCCCTCGGCGTTCGGCTCGAACTCGACGCTGCCGCGGTGGAAGGTGCCGTCGGCGCTCTGCCACGAGACGTGACGGTCGGGCACCTGATCGACGACGTCGGCGTAGAACGAGTTCTCCTTGCCCGCGATGCTCACCGTCCAGCGCGTGCGCACGTCATCGATCTGCTCGACCGACTTCACGGCCCCCAGGAACTCCGGGAACGATTCGAACTGCGTCCACTGGTCGTACACCTTGCTGATGGGCGCCTCGACGTCCACCTCCGCGCGAAGTGTGGTCGTGGCCATCTCGTGCCTCCTTAGGGATCTCATCTGCGGATGTCGTGCGAGCCACGCTAGGCACCGCGAATCGCGTTGACGACGGGGTTGACGCCGGGCGCGACGGCGCTCAACATGCCGATGCCCGCAAGCTTCGGGCGCCGGCCGTGTCAACCCGTGGCACCGCCGTGCGCCTCGCGTGAGGATCGCGGCATGGAGAAAGACGTGGATCGACGCCCCATGCGGTTCGCCTTCGGCGCCTGGATCACCATCGTCACGGTCGGCCTGGCGCTGATGATCCTGATCCCGGCCCTGGGGAGGTGACATGCGGCACTTCGCACGCGACGCGGGCCTGAGCTTGTTCTTCCTCGCGATCTTCTTCGCCACGATCATCGGACAGGCCTTCGCGGGGCTGGCGCAGAGCAACGAAGAGCTGGTCAGGCACGGCAGGCCCAAGGAGGGACTGTGGCAGTACGTGACGTCGAGCGAGTTCGTCGTCGACGTCGCGGAGAACTGGCAGAGCGAGTTCCTGCAGTTCTTCGTGTTCATCCTCGCCACGGTGTGGCTGGTGCAGCGCGGATCGCCCGAGTCGAAGAAGCCCGGCGACGAGGGGCGCGGGTCCGAGGAGGATCAGCTGCTCGGCCCGCACGCGCTGCCCGAGTCGCCCGCGTGGGCGAAGGTGGAGGGGGCGCGGCGCTGGCTGCTGTCGAACTCGATGCTCATCGTGATGGGCGCCGTCTTCGTGCTGTCGTGGCTCGCGCAGTCGCTGGCGGGCACCACCGTGGCGAACGAGGAGGCGGCACAGCACGGCGAGCCGCCGATGACGTGGCTCGCGTACATCGCGAGCCCGGAGTTCTGGAGCCGCACGCTGCAGAACTGGCAGTCGGAGTTCCTCGCGGTGGGCTGCATGGTGGCGTTCTCGATCTACCTGCGCCAGCGCGGCTCGTCCGAGGCGAAGCCGGTGGGCCTGCCGCACCACGTCGCGGGCGAGGAGTCGCAGTAGACGCGGTGCGGCCCGTGGCGGCCGCATGGGGATCGCCCCGCCGCGGGGTCCGCGATATGCCGGACCCGGCATGCCTGCCGACGCCGGAGAAGCGCTTCTCCGGGAGAGAACCGCTTGTCAAGCACCTTCCGAACGGCTCGCGGCCGGGCGTAGCGTCGCCCCGCCGCGCTTCTCCGCGGCAGGATGACGAGGGAGCGGGACGTGGTGTTCTCAGGCAACGTGACCTCACGCCGCAGACGCCTGGGGGCGCTCGCGGCGATCGCCGCGGTCGGCCTGCTCGGCGGCTGCGCCGTCGGCACCGGCGGCGCGGGCGGCGACGACGACGCGCAGTACGACGCGAACGCGACGCTCGAGGGCGAGCTGTCGGTGATGGGGTTCTCGGGCGTCGACGAGGTCGCGACGAGCCGCATGGACCTGGCCGAGCAGGAGCTCGGCGACGGCGTCGAGCTGCGCCTCATCGAGGGCGAGCTCGATCTGCAGCAGTTCCTGTCGACGGTGGCGACCGGCGACCCGCCCGATCTCGTCTACGCCAACCGCGACCAGATCGGCTCGCTCGCGGCGCGCGACGCGATCCTGCCCCTCGACCGCTGCATCGAGGGCGAGGGGATCGACACGTCGATGTACGTCGAGTCCGCGCTCGCGCAGGTGACGCTCGACGGCACGGTCTACGGCATCCCCGAGTTCAACGTCGTGCAGCTGACGATGGCGAACGCCGACCTGCTCGACGCGGCCGGCCTCTCGATCGAGGACGTGAACGGATCGGATCGCGAGGCGATGTCCGCCGCGAACGAGGCGCTCATGCGGCGCGGCGGCACGGGCCTCGAGGTGATCGGGATCGACAGCAAGCTCCCGGAGTTCTTCCCCCTGTGGGCGAAGGCCGCCGGCGTCGACCTGCTGTCGGAGGACGGTCGCGAGGCGAACCTCGACGATCCCGAGGCCGTGCGCGCCCTCGAATGGGCCGTGTCGATCTACGACGCGCAGGGCGGCTTCGCCGACGTGAAGGCGTTCCGCGACTCGGCCGACTTCTTCGGCGAGGGCAACCAGTTCGCCAGCGGCGTGCTGGGCGCCATGCCGATGGAGCAGTGGTACGTCAACGTGCTCAGCGACGTCTCCCCCGACGCGCCGCTCGCGTTCGACACCGTGCGCGACCTCGAGGGCGAGCCGCTCGCGTACGCGTCCGGATCGGCGTGGGCGATCCCCGCGGGCGCCGAGAACCCCGAGGCGGCGTGCCGCTGGGCGCGGGCGATGACCTCGCTCGACGCGTGGCAGGCGGCCGCGCAGGCGCGCCTCGAGCTGCGCGAGGCCGAGGGCAAGCCGTTCACCGGCATCCTCACCGGCAACGCCGAGGCGGACGAGATGGTGCGCGACATGGTGACCTCGGGCGGCGAGCCGTGGGACGCGGGCGTCGAGGCGATGTACGAGGCCAACGAGCACACCTTCGCCCTGCCGGCCAACCCCGCCGACGCCGAGTTCGAGCAGGCCATGAACGACGCCGTCAACGCCGTGCTCACGGGCGAGGCCGAGCCGGCCGACGCGCTCGCCGACGCGCAGCAGCAGGCGCAGGAGGCGCTCGACGAGGCCTGGGAGAGGGTCGAGGGCGAGGGATGAGGCGGCGCGAGTCCCTCGCCGCCGTCGGATTCCTCAGCCCCTGGCTGATCGGCTTCGCGGTCTTCACCGCGTGGCCGATCCTGTACAGCGCCTACCTGTCGCTGACCGACTACGACGTCATCAACGATCCGAACTTCGTCGGCTTCGACAACTACGTCGAGCTGTTCGAGGATCCGAAGGTCTCGCTCGCGCTCGGCAACACGCTGCTGTTCGCCGTGCTGCAGGTGCCGCTGTACGTGGCGGTCTCCCTCGCCCTCCCATGCTGCTGAACCGGGCCGGGCGGGCGTCCGGGTTCTTCCGGACCGTGTTCTTCCTGCCCAAGATGACCCCGCCCGTCGCGGTGGGCATCCTGTTCCTGCTGCTGTTCAACGGCCAGAACGGGGTCATCAACGGCGCCCTGGGCGCGGTGGGGATCGACGGACCGTCGTGGACGACCGACCCGGCGTGGGTGAAGCCGGGGCTCGTGATCATGAGCCTGTGGACCGTGGGATCGTCGGTGCTGATCCTGCTGGCCGCGCTGCGGGGCGTGCCCGAGGAGCTGTACGAGTCCGCCACGCTGGACGGCGCGGGCGGCTGGCGGCGCTTCCTCAGCGTGACGCTGCCGATGATCAGCCCCGCGGTGTTCTTCATCGTCGTCGTCAACACGATCGCCGCGCTGCAGACCTTCGACGAGGCGTACACCGCCTTCTTCGGCGCGGGCAACTCCACGTACAGCAACGACGCCGCGCTGTTCTACGTCATCTACCTGTTCCAGCAGGCGTTCGAGTTCCTGCACATGGGGTACGCGTCGGCGATGGCCTGGGTGCTGTTCGTCGTGATCATGGCGATCACCGCCGTCCAGATGGTGCTCTCGCGGCGCCTCGTGCACTACGAGGGGGCCGCGCGATGAGCGCCCTGACCGAGCGCGTGCCGCTGGCCGTCGGCACCGACGCGGAGGCGGCCGGATCGATCGCCGGCGCGCGGCGCGGGCCGTCGCGCCGGCGTCGGACGCGGATCGGGCGGATCGTCTCGATCGTGCTGCTGTGCCTGGTCGGCGTCGTCTTCGTCTACCCGTTCGTGTGGCTCGTGAGCGCGTCGTTCAAGCCGCGCGGCGAGGTGTTCGACAACCGCCTCATCCCCGAGACGTTCACGTTCGACAACTACATCGCCGTCTGGCAGGAGGCGCCGCTGGCGCTGTGGCTGCTCAACACGGTCATCGTCACGGTGCTGGCGGCCACGGCCGTGACGCTGTCGAGCGCCATGGTGGCGTGGGGCTTCGCGCACTTCCGCTTCCGCGGCCGCGGGTTCCTCTTCTCCCTCGTGCTCGGCTCGATGATGCTCCCGGGCGCCGTCACGATGATCCCGACGTTCCTCATCTGGAACTCGCTCGGCCAGGTGGGCACGCTCACCCCCATGTGGGCGCACAACCTCTTCGGCAGCGCGTTCTACATCTTCCTGATGCGGCAGTTCATGCTGTCGCTGCCGCGCGAGCTGTTCGATGCTGCGCGGGTCGACGGGGCGGGGCCGTGGCAGGTGTTCTGGCGCATCGCGCTGCCGCTGAGCCGGCCCGTCATCGCGGTCACGCTCGTGTTCGAGGTGCAGACGGTGTGGACCGACCTGATGCGCGGCCTCATCTACCTGCGCGACAGCGCCACGTTCACGGTGCCGCGGGGCCTGAAGTCGCTCGTGGACGCCTTCGGGTTCGGCGGCGAGTGGCACTGGGAGATCCTCGTGACCGCGAGCGTGGTGACGACCGTGCCGATGATCGTGCTGTTCTTCCTCGCGCAGCGACACATCATCCAGGGCGTCGCCACGACGGGCCTCAAGGGCTGAGGGTGAGGCGCGCGTCCGCGGATCGACACGGGCTCGCGAACTCGTCCCACTCAACCACTCAGGCGTCGGCCGGTGCGGCGGCGGCCCGCCTAGCGTGGAGAGCAGATCGGATCCCGCACGGCGGATCGCTTCGGGGCCGAGCGAGGAATCGCTCGCCGCGACCGCCGGGCGGGACGAGGCACACAACTGAACACGGAGTCCTTTCGGCAGGGAAGCATCGGCCGGGAGCGCGCGGATCCGGTGGGTCCCGCCTCCCGGCCGATCGCCGTTCCCGTAGATTCGGGGGCATGACCCGGGCTCCCGAACGACGGATGCCGTGGGCGCACGCGCTTCGCTACGCCGGGGTCGCGATCGGCGCGCCGTACGCCGTGGCGCTGCTCATCGTCCTCGCGCTGGTCGGGCTCTCTTCCCCGCGCCCCGGCGATCCGTCGGTCGCCGGCATGGCGCTGGTCGGCGCGATCATCGCGGCGGCGTCATTCCTCGCGCTCGCGCTGCTTGCACGCCGCCGCCCGCCGCGGTCGCGGATGATCGCGTTCGGACAGGCGCTGCTGGCGTGCCTTCTCGCGATCCTCGCCGTTCTCGTCGCGACGGGTGCCGCGACGGTCGTCGTCGAGGCCGCCTCGCCCACGCCGGCGCGCGCCCCCTTCGCACTGCCGCTCCTGTCGATCACCGTCGCGTACGCCGTCGCCGTCGTGGCGCTGCTCGGCACCCCGCTCTGGGTGGGCGCCGGCGTCGTGGCGGCGGCGCCCCTGCTCGGCCTGCCGCCCCGGCCGGAGCTTCGCGCGCCCGGCGCGATCGGCGCCGGCCTCGCGCTCGCGCTGCTGGCGGCGGTGACGATGCTCGCGGGCGTCTTCCGCTCCCCCGCGGAGGCGGCCTCCGAGGTGTGCGCCGCGGAGGCCTGGGCGGCGCCACACGGCGCGGTCTTCACGGGCGCGTGGAGCTGGTTCCCGCTCGGGTGGCGTTGCGCGTGGGACGGCGTCGGCACGGCCACGAACTGGTGGCCCACCTTCGCCCTCGGCTGGGGCCTCGGCGGCCTCGCGCTCGGGCTGGCGCTGTGGGCGGCGAACCGTCCGGCGCGCCCGCGCACCGAGGTGCCGCAGCTGCCCGACGAGGAGTCGATCTTCCCCTGATCCCGGCGGTGTCAAGCCCCTGACGACGGCCCCTGCCCGGCGCGATTCTGGACCGGACAGAGGAGGCCACATGAGCGAGAACGACGTGCCGACCGGCAAGCCGAGCCAGGCCGAGGGCGAGGACCCGGACGCCCCCGACACCGGCGACCCCATCGAGGTCGGCGGTCACCCGTCCCAGGCCGAGGGCGAGGACGACGAGGACGCCTGATCCGTCAGGCCCGGCGCGGCGTCAGCCACACGGCGAGCGCCGCGCCGGCCGCGCCGCCCACCAGCTGCGCCGCGACGAACGGCGCCACCGAGGCGGGAGCGATACCCGCGAACGAGTCGCTGAACGCCCGCCCGATCGTGATGGCCGGGTTGGCGAAGCTCGTCGACGCGGTGAACCAGTACGCCGCGCCGATGTACGCGCCTACCGCGGGGGCGGCGAGCGCGCCGCGGCCCGTGCGGGCGAGCAGCAGGATCACGAGCACGAGGCCCGCGGTCGCGACCCCCTCGGCGAGCAGGAGGGGCGCGCCCGCGCGATCCGTCGTCGACCACGACACGGCGGCGGCGCCGAACATGAGGTTCGCGAGGATCGTCCCCGCGATGCAGCCGGCGATCTGCGCGGCGACGTAGGGGGCGACCTCGCGCCACGCCCGCCCGCCCGTGGCGGCGTCGACGAGGGTGACGACGGGGTTGAAGTGCGCGCCCGAGATCGGGGCGAGGATCGCGATGAGCACGGCCAGACCCAGGGCGGTCGCGAGCGCGTTCTCGAGCAGCTGCAGCCCCGCATCTCCCGGCGACATCCGCTGCGCCATGATCCCCGAGCCCACGACGACTGCCGCCAGCAGCGCCGATCCGAGCGCCTCCGCCGTCGCCCGCCGCGCGATCCCCGGTTCCGAGACGAGGACATTCGCCCGAGACGAGGGCGATTCGGCGGGATGCGAGCCGGTCTCGGGCGATTCCCCTCGGGTGGGAGCGCGGCCGCTCACGGCTTGAGCACCTCGGAGACGCGGTCGAGCGCGCCAGGGACGAGCGCGTAGTAGGCCCAGGTGCCGCGCTTGGAGCGGCTGAGGAAGCCCGCGTCGGTGAGGATCTTCAGGTGGTGCGACACGGTCGGCTGGCTGAGGCCGACGGGCTCGGTCAGGTCGCACACGCACGCCTCCTGGCCCTCGCTCGCGGCCACGATCGACAGCAGCCGCAGGCGGGTCGGATCGGCCAGCGCCTTGATGGTGCGGGCGAGCTCGGCCGCCTCGCTCGCCGAGATCGGCTCGCGCGCGAGGGGCGCGCAGCACGCGGCGGCGGGGGCGTCGAGGAGCGGGAGCGAAGTGGCCATGCATCGAAGATAGTCGATATTGACAGATGTCGATAGATGCGAGCAGGATGTGTCCATCGACATCCTTCAATGAACGGAAGAGGATCATGACCCTCCTCGACATCGCACCCGCCCCCACCGCGGGCAACCGGCTCGACGGCCTGCCGATCGCCATCATCGGCGCCGGCCCGGTGGGGCTCGCGGCCGCCGCCCACCTCGCCGAGCGCGGCATCGACTTCGTCGTCTACGAGCGGGGCGACAGCGTCGCCGACGCCGTGCGCGGCTGGGGGCACACGCGCCTGTTCTCGCCGTGGGAGCACCTCGTGGACGACGCGGCCCGGCGCCTGCTCGAGTCCGGCGGCTGGACCATGCCGCCGGCCGGCGTCGCCCCGACGGGCGCCGAGCTCGTGCGCGACTACCTCACGCCCCTCGCGGCCCACCCCGCGATCGCGCCGCACATCCGCACGGGCGTGGAGGTCGTCGCCGTCACGCGCGAGGGCATGGATCGCACGCGCACGCGCGGCCGCGCGCAGGCGCCGTTCGCCCTGCGGCTGCACGCGCCCGACGGGGCCGAGGAGCGCAGCGCGCGCGGCGTGCTCGACGCCTCGGGCACGTGGGCGAACCCGGGGCGTCTCGGATCGCATGGCCTCGACCCGCTCGGCGCCGACGCGGTGGCGGACCGCCTCGTCGCGCCGCTGCCCGATGTGCTGGGCGCCGACCGGGCCCGGTTCGCCGGCCGGCACACCACGGTCGTGGGCGCCGGGCACTCGGCGGCCAACACCCTGATCGCCCTCGCCACGCTCGCGCAGCTCGAGCCCGGCACCCGCGCGACGTGGCTCATCCGCAACGCGCGCGCCGCGCGGGTCACGACCGCCGACGATGAGCTCGAGGGGCGCGGGCAGCTCGGATCGCGCCTCGAGCGGCTCGTCGCGACCGGCCGGATCGAGGTGGTCGACTCCTTCGAGATCGCGCGCCTCGAGCCCCACGGCGACGGCGTGCGCGTGCACGGCCGGCGCGGCGACGGCATGGACAGCCACGACACCGACCTGATCGTGAACGCCACGGGCTTCCGCCCCGATCTCGACATGCTGCGCGAGCTGCGCCTCGGCCTGGACGAGATCGTCGAGGCGCCCCGGCGCCTCGCGCCCCTGATCGATCCGAACGTGCACTCGTGCGGCACCGTCGAGCCGCACGGGTACCGCGAGCTCGCCCACCCCGAGCCGGGCTTCTTCATCGTGGGGATGAAGAGCTACGGCCGCGCGCCGACGTTCCTGCTCAAGACCGGCTACGAGCAGGTGCGCTCGGTCGTGGCGTGGCTCGCCGGCGACGCCGAATCGGCCGGCCGCGTGGAGCTCGTGCTGCCCGCCACCGGCGTGTGCAGCACGACCGACGGGTGCTGCGCGTGAGCGCACTCGTCCGCGTCCGCGCGATGACGCCCGGAGACTGGCCCGAGGTCGAGCGCATCTACCAGGCCGGGATCGACACGGGAGATGCGACCTTCGAGACGCGCACGCCCACGTGGGAGGCGTTCGACGCGAGCCGCCTCGCGCATCCCCGACTCGTCGCCGAGGTCGAAGGCGACGTCGCGGGGTGGGTGGCCGCATCGGCGGTGTCGGCCCGCCCCGTGTACCGCGGCGTCGTGGAGCACTCGGTATACGTCGACCCCGCGGCGCGCGGGCGTGGCGTGGGTCGGGCGCTGCTGGAGGCCTTCATCGCGGCGGCCGAGGCGGCCGGGATCTGGACGATCCAGTCGTCGATCTTCCCCGAGAACGTCGCGAGCCTGCGCCTGCACGCCGCCGTCGGGTTCCGCCAGGTGGGCCGGCGCGAGCGGATCGCGCAGGCCGCCGCCGGCCCGCACGTCGGCGAGTGGCGCGACACGATCCTCATCGAGCGCCGCGCGCGGTGACTCGGCGCGGTGACTCGGCGCGGTGACACCGGCGCGGTGACTCGGCGCGGTGACACCGGCGCGGGCCGTGCCGAGCGAGGGCGGAACCCATAGACTGCGATCTATGAGTACCGCCGCCGTCTCGCTCACCGCGCTCGCGGATCCGACGCGGGCGCGCATCGCGCGGATCCTCCTCGCCGCGCCCGGCCGACGCGCGTCGGTGACCGCCCTGGCGAACGAGCTCGGGCTGCGGCAGCCGACCGTGAGCCACCACCTGGGCACGCTGCGCGAGGCAGGGGTCGTGACCTCCGCGAAGGAGGGCCGCCGCGTCTGGTACGCGCTCGTCCCAGAGCGGCTCGACCGCGTCGCCGAGATCGTCGGCGCGGAACCGTCGGCGCCGCTGCCGTTCGACGCGGACGGCGCCGTCGACCGGATCGCGGAGCGCTTCCGCGGCATCCACTCCCGCGAGACCGTGGCCGCCTGCCTCGCCGAGAGCATGCGGCTGCTCGCGGCCAGCGGCGAGGCGCCGCGCGACCTCGGCTCCCGCGCCGCGGACTTCACGGCGTCTCGGCTCGAGGCGCTGGCGCGCGCGGCGGGCCAGGGGCCGCGCGAGACGCCGGAGGTGCTCTTCGTCTGCGTGCGCAACGCGGGGCGATCGCAGCTCGCGGCGGCGCTGCTGCGCCAGCTGGCCGGCCCGCGCGTGAACGTGCGCTCGGCCGGGTCGGCGCCGGCGGCCCGACTCGCCCCCGACGTGGTGGCGAGCCTCGACGAGGTCGGCGTGCCGCTGGGCGGCGAGTTCCCCAAGCCGCTCACGGACGAGGCGGTGCGCGCCGCCGACGTCGTCGTGACGATGGGCTGCGGCGACGCGTGCCCCGTCTACCCCGGCAAGCGCTACGAGGACTGGGACCTGCCCGATCCCGCGATCCTGCCGCCCGACGAGGTCCGCGCCGTCCGCGACGAGATCGAGCGGCGGGTGCGCCGGCTGCTGGATGAGCTGCTCGCGCGGTGAGCCGCTTCCCCAATTCATAGATATTGGTCTATGCTTCAAACATGACCGAGACGCCCTCGCCCAAGCCCACCGTCCTGTTCGTGTGCGTGCACAACGCCGGCCGCTCGCAGATGGCCGCCGGCTGGCTGCAGCACCTCGCGGGCGACCGCGTGGAGGTGCTGAGCGCCGGCTCCGCCCCGAAGGACAGCATCAACCCCGTCGCCGTCGAGGCCATGAGCGAGGTCGGCATCGACATCGCCGGCAACACGCCCAAGGTGCTCACCGTCGAGGCCGTGAAGGAGTCGGACGTCGTCATCACGATGGGCTGCGGCGACGCCTGCCCGATCTTCCCCGGCAAGCGCTACGAGGACTGGGAGCTGCAGGACCCCGCGGGCCAGGGCATCGAGACCGTCCGCCCCATCCGCGACGAGATCCGCGCGCGCGTCGAGGCGCTCGTCGCCGAGATCGCGCCAGCGTGAGACAGGGGACGCGACCATGAGCACACAGCCGCACGGACTGCTCGACCCGCACGCCGTCCTCACCCGCGCCGCCGAGCGCCTCGCGCATCGGTTCGCGGGGATCGTGAACGCCGAGACCGTCGAGCGCGTGGTCTTCGAGTCGTACGCGACGCTCGCGCGCAGCGCCAAGGTGAGCGACCTGCTGCCGCCGCTCGCGGAGCACTTCGCGAACGAGCGCCTCACGGCCCTCGCGCAGTCGAAGGGGCTCGTCGCGAAGCCGAACCCCGAGATCCTGTTCGTCTGTGTGCAGAACTCCGGACGGTCGCAGATGGCGGCCGCGCTGGCGATGCTCATCGCCGGGGATCGCGTGCACGTGCGCTCCGCCGGATCCCAGCCGGGCGAGTTCATCCTGCCGACAGTGCGCGAGGCGCTGACGGAGATCGGAGCCGACCTCTCGCGGGAGTACCCGAAGCCGCTCACCGACGACGTCGTGCGGGCCGCCGACGCCGTCATCACGATGGGCTGCGGCGACGCCTGCCCGATCTACCCGGGCAAGCGCTACGAGGACTGGGCGCTCGAGGACCCCGCCGACCTCGACCTCGACGGCGTCCGGCGCGTCCGCGACAAGATCCGCGCCAGGGTCGAGGCGCTCGTCGCCGAGATCGCGCCGGCCTGATCAGCCGCGCGCCTCGGGATTGTCGCGCACGGCGACGCTGGCGCCCCCGGCGGTCGGCCTCGCCGCGGCGCGCACCGACGGACGCAGGCCGCCGATCCGGCGCAGGGGCGCGCCGATGAACAGCCCCAGCGTCGCGCCGGCGGCCAGGGCGATCCCGACCATGCCGGCCGTGATGAGCGACGAGGCGGCGAAGAGCACGTGCTCCGTCTCGCCGCCCGACTCGACGAGGCCCAGCAGGCCGCGGAACACCGCAGCACCCGGCACGAGCGGCACGATCGCGGCGGTCGTGATCGCCACCGACGGCACGTGGAACCGCTGCGCCACGAGCGCGCCGACGAGGCTGGCGAGCAGCGCGCCGGCGAAGCTCGCGGAGGCCTGGTCGAGCCCGGCGGCGCTGACGGCGGCGAAGCCGCCCCACGCCACGGCGCCGAGCAGCGCGCTGAAGCCGATGATGCGCCCGCCCGAGCCGTTGAACGCGGCGACGGCGATCGCGACGATGATCGATCCGACGATCTGGCCGCCGAGCGACCCGAGGGGCAGCGCCTCGGTCGGCGGCTGCATGCCCACGCCGAGGGCGCGGGCCAGCTCGAGCCCCACGACGATGCCCAGCACGACGCCGAGCGTCTGCAGCATGAGCTCGAGCAGGCGGCCGCCGGCCGTGAGGGCGAAGCCGTCGATGGCGTCTTGCGCGGCGCCGACGACGGCGAGGCCGGCGAGCATCAGCACGATGCCCGATGAGACGACGATCGACGCGCGCACGTCGACGAAGGGCTCGATGCCGGCGCGGGCGAGCATCGCGGTGATGACCGTGAGCACGGTGAGCACGAACGCCCCGGCGATCTGGCTGAAGAACAGCGGCACCTGCAGCTTGGCCAGACCGGCCTGCGTGAGCGCGACGCCCAGGGCCGCGAGGAAGGTGACCGCGAGGATCGACCACGAGGCGCCGAACATCACGCCGACCCCGACGGCCAGCATCGCCTGGGCGAGGATGACGACGACCGGCCGGTAGCGGAACGGCACGCGGCGGATCTGGTGGAAGCGGGTGCGCGCCTCCGCCAGGTCGAGCCCGTTCTCGACGTCGGCGACGAGCGCCTGCAGCCGCTGCAGCTTGGCGTGATCGGGCACCGCCGCCCGCACGACGCGCATGATCGTGACGGGCCAGTCCTCGCCGTGCCGGTGATCCGACAGCGTGATCGAGTTGAACGTGATGTCGACGTGCACGCTGCGCAGACCGTAGGCGCTCGCGATGCGCAGGGTCGCCAGCACGACCTCCTTGGCCGAGGCGCCCACCGAGAGCATCGACTCGCCCACCCGCATCGCGAGGTCCATGACGCGCAGCGCGAGGGCGTCGTCGACGATCGGGATCGCCTCGGTGGCGGCCCTGTCGGATTCGTCTCGGTGGATGGCCCGGCGCACGGACTCGAGGACGCGACGACGACGCTCGCTTGCCATGCCTCCATCCTCCCCCAGCCGACGGACGTGCGGAGGCCCCGCCGCGTCGGGCGGGGCCTCCTCGTGCCTCGGATGGGGCGTCAGGCCGGCGAGCCGGCCAGCACCTCCTGCTCCAGGCGGGCGTAGCTCGTCTCCATCCCGTCGACCATGCCGGTGCCGAGCACCATCTCGCGCGTGGCGGCGTCCGGGTAGGTGATGAGCAGCGACAGCAGCGTGCCGCCCTCGACCGGGGTGAGCGTGAGCTCGTTGCGCGAGGACTCGCCGGGCATGCCGATCATCACCTCGGTCGTCACCTCGCGGTGCGGCGGCTCGGACTCGAGCAGCTCGCCCTCGAAGCCGAACCCCTCGGATCCGTCCTCGCGCGTCCACTCCTGGCGGTAGCGGTCGCCCACGTTCCGCGGGATGTCGGCCACGATCATGACCCAGCCGTCCGGTCCCTTCAGCCAGCGCTTCACGAGCTCGGGCTCGTGGTGCGCGCGCCACACCTGCTCGACGGTTCCGCCGATGACGCGGGTGACGCGCACCTGGTTCTCGCCGATCTGCTGGGCCGCCGCGGGAAGGTCGGCGGCGAAGGTCGCGAGGTCGGCCACGACGTCGTCGATCTGGCTCATCGCCTCGCGCGTGCCCTCCTCCATGCCCATCTCGAGCAGCTGCTCGAGCGCCTCGAGCGAGGGGAAGGTCATGACGCACACGAGTCGCGAGCCCTGCTCGGTCTCGGTGAACGAGAAGGTCATGAGCATGGTGGGCATGTCGGTGTTGAGCGATCCGTCGTCGCGCGCGAAGCCGTCGCGCACCGTGAACGAGCGGCCCTCGTCCACGGCCTCGAACTGCCAGATCCCGCCGGAGCGCTCGCCGTCCGGCCCTGTCATGTAGTAGTGCGAGAACCCGCCGGGGTACACGTCGTGGCGCGTGAAGGTGGCGGGCCAGCCGGGAGGGCCCCAGAACCGCTCGATCTGGCGCGGATCGACGTACGCGTCCCACAGACGCCGCACGGGCACCGGGAACTCGGCGGTGACGGTCATCGTGAGGGCGTCGAGGTCCTTCTCGACGGAGGTGAGGGGCATGATGTGCCTTTCGTCGGTGATGGATGTTCGGTGTCGCGTCGGTCGTCAGTCTTCGGCGAGCAGGGCGTCCAGCTGGGCGACGCGGCCCCGCCAGATCTGCTCGTAGCGCTCCAGCAGCGCCTGGGCGCGGCGGATGCGTTCGGGTTCGCCGCGGACGATGCGCTCGCGGCCCTGCCGGTGCTTGCTCACAAGTCCCGCTCGCTCCAGTACCGCGACGTGCTTCTGCACGGCCGCGAAGGACATGTCGTATGCGGCGGCGAGCTGCGACACCGTCGCCTCACCCGTGAGGGTGCGGCGCAGGATGTCGCGACGCGTCGCATCGGCGAGGGCCCGGAAGATCCGGTCCACCTCGTCGTCGGTCATCTCCGTTTGTACAACCATTTGGTTGTAGGTTACCGCGGCGTGCGTGCCTGTCAAGAGGGGGATCGGCGGCGAACGTTACGCCGCGTTTCGGTTGCGGTGCCGGGTCGGCGCGCGGCGGCCTAACGTGGGTGGAACGCTTTCGTCGAGAGGAACCCGCCGTGTCCACGCCGCTGCAGCACATCGATCCCGCCGAGGTGCGGGAGCGTGCGGCGTGCATGTGCGCGCACGGCGGCGCGTGCTCGTCGTACGCCCCGGGTCACGCGCTGCACCTGATCCAGGCGCGCGTCGCCTCGGCGACGCCGCGCGAGTGGACCGACGGGATCGTCGCGCACGCCGACGCGGTCGAGGGCACCCTGGTCGTGCGCGACCTCGACGGCGGCCTGCACGAGCTGTGGAACGGATCGGGCGCGGCGCTCGAGGCGCCGGAGGGCACGCCCGTCGCGCTGCACCGCCGCTACGGCGTGCTCGCGGTGGGCCGGGCCCAGTTCAACGTGGCGCAGGGATGAGAGAGGCGGCCGTCAGGCGGCCGCCATCATCGAGTCCTTCATCGCCGCGCAGGCGTCCCTGCACGCCTCGCAGGCCTTGATGCACATCTGGCAGATCTCGCTGTCGGTGTGCGGCCGGCACGCGTCGACGCACGCCTCGCACATGGCGATGCACGCGTCGAGCATGCGCATCATCGCCGCGGGCGTCATGCCCTGCATGCGCATCATGGAGCGCATCGTCGTGTGACACATGTCGGCGCAGTTCATGCACGTCGGCGCGCAGTCCATCATCTGCGTCGAGCAGATGGTCGTGGCCTGCTCGGCGGCCGAGCAGGCGTCCATACAGGCCTGCATGACCGACATGTCCATCGACGCCATCTCGGGCATGGACTTCATGTCCTTCGCCATCGCGTCCATCATCATCGCGTCCATCTCGCACCTCGTTTCTCGGGGTCTCAGGCGAGCGGGAGCGCCCGTCTCGCGGCCAGGATAGAGCGGCCCCCGCCGGGCGCGGAACCCCTTGCGCGCACCCTCGGTTGCCGAGCGGAGCTGCCGCAGGCCGCGGAGATGATCCGCTTCTTCCCCTGTGGGCGTGACCGCCGCCTACTCCGCGCGGGCGGCGGAGTACACCGAGCTGCTGGGCAGCATGGGCGCCGTCCACCCCTCGGATCGGCAGCTCATCGACTCCTGGGCCGCCGCGGTCGACGGGCGCGTGCTCGACGCCGGCTGCGGCCCCGGCCACTGGACCGGCCACCTCGCCGGGCGCGGTCTGGACGCCCGCGGCATCGACCTCGTGCCGTCGTTCGTCGAGCACGCCCGCGCGGCCTACCCTGGCGTGCGCTTCGACCTCGAGAGCATCGAGGACATCGCCGAGCCCGACGGCGCCCTGGGCGGCGTGCTCTCGTGGTTCTCGACCATCCACCACGAGCCGTCGCGCATCGCGGCTCCGCTCGCGGAGTTCGCCCGCGTGCTGCGCCCGGGCGGCCTGCTCGTGCTCGGGTACTTCGACGGCACCGCGGTCGAGCCGTTCGACCACGCCGTCGCGCCCGCCTACCGCTGGCCAGCCGACGCGCTGGAGCACCTCCTGCGCGAGGCCGGCTTCGAGGTGCTGGAGACCCACCGCCGCACGTCGCGCGAGCACCGGCCGGTGGGGGCGATGCTGTGCCGGCGAGTCAGCCCTCGTCCGGCATCGTGCAGGTCGTGAGGAACTCGATCAGCCTGGTGCCGTCGTCCGTGCGGAACAGCTCGTCGAGTGCCACGTTGAACTCCTCCTGTCGCGCGTACGGGATGCTCACGGGTTCGAAGCCCGCCTGGATCAGCGCACCCGTCATCATGATCCGGGCCGTGCGCTTGTTCCCGTCGAAGTAGAACTGCGACCTCGTCGCCGAGGCGAAGTACACCAGCGCACGCGCCCTCGGGTCGCCGAGCGTGCCGAGGCCGGCGAGCAGGTTCGTGTAGTCCGCCTGCAGCTGCTGCCCACCATCGCCGGCCGGGTCGCCCTCGACGGTGCCACCGCCGGCGAGCCGCACGGCGCCGCCGCCGTTGACGCTCCCCTCACCGCGGAAGCTGCCCGATTCGATCGCCTCGTGCCGGGCGACCACACCGTGGATGCGGTCGCTGATCTCCTTGCGCAGGGAGAAGGTCCCGTCGCGCACGGCACCGACCATCAGCTGCATGCCCTCGCTCAACGCGAGGATCTGCTCGGCCTCCTCGATCCTCTTCCCGCCGACGGTGACGCCGTCGAGCAGCGTTCGCACCTGCGGCAGGGTGAACGTGTTGCCTTCGAGCGCCGCGGCGTTCCACACCAGCTCCGGAAGCGCCTTCTCGAGCCGGAACAGGGAGCGCTCGACGGGCGAGGGCTTGATGAGGTCGAAGTCGATCGCACCGGGTCGCCAGGTGATCCGTCCGGTCTTCAGTTCGCGGATCGCATCGCCGGCGAGCGCGTCGCGAGCGCCAGGACCCGTCTGCTGACGCGCTCGATTCTCGGCGGCTCGACGCGCGAAGTCGGCGGAGGTCAGCCCCCACTTCTTCTGTGGGGGTCGCTTCGGGTTCTGCTCGTCACCCATCGCCCGTCACCACCCGTCCGTGATCTCGTTCGCGAGCTCGTCGTATCCGAGCCCATGCAGGTCGATCACGGCCTGGATCGGCGACACGACCCTCTGATCCCACACGGGCGGCTGGATCATGTCGACGAAGTACGCCGCCATCGTCGGCGCCAGAAGCACGCCGGCCGGCTGGTACTCGCCCACCTCGCGCAGCGTCGCGGCCAACCGCTCCGCCACCGCGTCGGCATCACTCGTCCACACCACCACGGGGCCCGGATCCGGCGCGTGGCCGAGATAGACCCGCGCCGCAGCCACTCCGGAAAGCGCACCGAGACCGGCCCCGAGCGCGCTGCCCGCGATCTCGACGATCCGCTCCTGCGAGACGCCCGCCTTCGGGGCGAAGAACCGGGCGCCCTTGCGGTGCTGCGGGGCGGAGAGCCGGCCCGCCAGCTCCAGCAGCCGCTTCGGGTCGCTGCCGCCCTGTCTCTCGAGCCGCGCGATCCACTCGGTGATGGCCGCGACGTCACCGGCGCGGATCAAGTCCCACCCCTCGAGGTCTTCCGAGCCCGGGGTGGCGGGGTCGAGCAAGACGCGCGCCGCCACCGCGGCGGCCGGGTCGCTTGCGGGAACCAGCGTCACCTCGAGGTCGTAACCGGCGGCCAGAGCAAGCTCTCGCAGCGTCGCCATCGTCGGAGAGGACACCCCATCGCGCACACGCCGGATGGTCGCGCGCGACAGCCCGGTCGCGCGCGCCGTCGCGCTCGGCGCGCTTCCGAGGCTTTCGATCAGGAATGGGACATCCATGTCGCGAGGGTATCAAGAATGTCGCATCCGAGGCATTCGCGAGGTCGTCCGATAGGTGGCGCGCGAGGCGGGAAGGCAGATTGTCGTAGCTCCCTGGGCCCGACACCGCGCCGACGCGGGGGATCAGCCATCGCGCCCTCACCTGGCCGACAGGGTGAAGCCGCTCCGGTACTCACGCATATCGGAGGGGGATCCAAGCACGAGCACGAGAACCATCACCGGGATGCTGGCCAAGGAGTACTGCGGCTCCGCCGACTGACGGCACAGCCGAAGCGTCACCCCGCGAACAGGCGGCGCAGCGCCTCCCATCGCTCCGCCACGACGAAGACCGGCACCCTCGAACGGTCGGCGACGTCGACGGCGACCTCCCGCCCACCCTGCTGGCTGCGGCCCGTGTGCACGTCCACCCACTCCCCCGGCGGGAGGTACACCGACCAGCTCGTCGCGCCGGGCTCGAGCACGGGCGCCACGAGGAGGTCGTCCCCCAGCATCCACTGCACGGGGTGGCGCCACACCTCCTCGTCGGCCGGATGATCGAAGAACAGTGGGCGCATGAGCGGCGCAGAGGTGTCGAGCGTGCGTCGCGCCGATTCCGCAAGATAGGGGACAAGCCGCTCGCGCAGGGCGACGAGCTCGCGCACCTCCTCGATCACGGCAGCGTCCCCGGTGCGCTCGGCGATGTTCCAGGGCGTGCGGTCGTTCGAGGGGCTGCGGTGGTGGTTGAACTCGGAGTGGTACTGCATGATCGGCACGAAGACGCTCGCGGCCATCGCCCGCACGTACAGCTCCGCGTCGGGGATCGGCCCCGAGAAGCCGGCGATGTCCCAGCCCCAGTACACGATTCCGCAGGATGCGGCGGAGAGCCCCGCGATCATCGACCAGCGGAAGGCCTCCCACGTGGAGTTCTCGTCGCCGGCCCAGAACGCTCCGTGAGCGGGTGAGCCGGTGAACCCGGCGCGGCTGAAGGTGACCGGTGCCTTCCCGGCCGACTCGAGCAGTCGCCCGTACGCGGCGGCGTAGGCGACGGGGAAGCGATTGTTCGACTCGTCCCCGCCGGAGCCGTCGAGGTAGACCAGGTCGGTGCCCCAGGCGTGCTCTCCCCCGTCGGTCTTGAACCCGTCGATGCCGACCTCCTCGACGAGATACCGGCGCTTCTCGGTCCACCACTCGGCGGCGCGCTCGTCCGTGAGGTCGGGCATCAGCGACAGCGGGAACCACCATCCGCGGTTGCGGTAGGGCCGAAGGCTCCCGTCGGGGGCGGCCTCGCGAATGAGGACACCGGCTTCGAGGGCGGCTCTCGCGTCGGCCGCGGCCTGGCCGGTCGGATGCGGTCGCAGCTTCAGCAGCGGGATCTGCCACAGGTGCACGCGCACGCCGTCGGCGTGCAGCGCGTCGACCATCCCCTTGGGGTCGGGCCAGGCACCATCCGGCGGGAACGTGAAGTCGGAGAGCCGCATCGGGCCGCCGTCCTCGCGCACCTCGTACTGGGCATCGCGGAAGATCGTGAAGCTCTTCTCGTCGCTCCACGCCTCGATCACGACATTGCGGACGGGGATGCCGTGCTGTCGGTGCAGCGCCATCTGCCGCTCGACTTCGGCCTGCGTGTTCCACTCGTTGCCGCTCGCCCAGAGCCCGAAGACCCAGTCCGGCAGTTCCCGGGGCCGTCCGGTCTCGCCGAGGAAGGCGTCGAGCACGGCGGACGGCGATCCGGAGTAGAGCGCCAGTTCGACCACGTCCTCCGCGTCGGAGGGCGCGTCGACCTCCGCTTCGACCTCGAGCCGGTCGGCATCTGTTCGTCCCACGTCGAACCACACTCGCCGCGAGGTGCGCACGTGAAAGCCCCACCCGTCCGCGCCCACGACATGGGCGAACGGCATCGGCAGGTAGGTGCGGCGGTGTGCTCCCTGGCTCTTGTACTGCTCGAACACGACGGAGTCGAGGCTCTGCCCGCGGTGATCGAGCGCGTCGTAGCGCTCACCGAATCCCGCGACGTGCTCGCCCGGCGCGAGCGGGAGGGCGAAGCGGACGCGGCGCACCCGTTGCCCGTCGTCGAGCACCTCGACGCTGCCCGGTACGACGGAGCGCGCGGAGCCGTCGACCGCGAGGGTCGCGTCGGAAGCGGCCCGCCAGCCCGCAGCACGGGACTCGAACCACCGGGTGCGCTGCTCGCGGCCCGCAGCGTCGGTGCCGGTGAACCGGTAGCGGATCACGCTTTCCGCCGCGGGGGCGGTCAGGACGAGCTGCCACCCGCCCGCGGTGCGAGCCGTGCGGGCCTGGGCCGAGGCGAGGTGCCCGCCGTCGACCGCCTGGCCGCGTGACGAGCGCACGACCCGCTCGAGCGGAAGCGTCGTCGCGGCGCCGTCGATCACCACCTCAGCGGTGACCGCCTCGATCTCGCCCGACGTCCTCACGCCGAGCCGCAGCGGCTCGCCGGCGACGGGGTGGACGGGGCTGCGCTGCTCGGTGTCATCGGAGTAGGGGTGGCCCGAGCCGGAGGGGCGGTGGCGGATCACGCGGCGATCTCCTTCCGGTCAGCGCCGATCTCCGTGGCGAGACGCAGCACCATCGCGTGGCTCCACAACAGCGGAGTCGCGACGGGACCCCAGCGGTCGAGCCATTCCTGGCGGTACTCGGGTGCGAGGAGGTGGCCGTCGACCTGCTCCGGCAGCATCCCCTCGTCGTTCGCAGTGGATGCGGCCCAGTCCAGCAGCCGGCGCGCGCTCTCGCGGTCCCGCGCCGCGGCATAGGCCAGTCCGAGGAAGCACGACAGCAGCGGCCAGCGGCCGCCGCCGAAGAAGGTGTCGGCACGGAAGCGGTGCACGCCGCCCTCGACCTCGAGCTGCTCGGAGACCGCCCGCAGCGTCCCCTCTGCGAGGGGGGATGCCGGGTCGATCACGCCGAGTGGCGCGATCAGGGCGCTGAGACTGCCGTCGACCTCGGTCGAGCCGACCCACTTCACGAGGTGCCCGTCCGCGACGCCGACGTCGAGAAGGCGCGCGCGCACCCGCTCGGCGCCGATCCGGGCGCGCTCCGCCCGATCGCCGAAGACGAGGCCCGACTCGGCGGCGGCGGACAGCCCCGCCGCGATGCAGCCGAGGGTCGAGATGTGCACCTGCTCGAGGTGCTCCTCCCACCAGTCATAGCAGGGTCGCTCCCACGAGCTCAGCAGATAGTCGACGGTGAGCGCCGCTGCCGCCGTCCATCCGCAGAGGTCGACGCCGTGCCGCTCGACGTGCTCGGCCGCCGCCCACAGCCACGTGCCATAGCCGTCGAGCTGGAAGTCCCACCACTCGTCGCCGCCGGGAGCGCCGTCGAAGGTGAAGCGCGCCGGCAGCATCCTCTCGTCGGGCAGAGGCCGCCCCGCTGCCTGCGCGGCGACGATCTCGAGGATGCGGTCCTCGTTTCGCTCGATCACCATCGCGCACCAGTCGAAGAAGCGGGTGGCCGACTCGATCTCCCCCGCGGCCGAAGCGCCGTCGGCGATGAACGCGCCGTCACGCAGCCAGCAGTACCCGCGGTACGCCGAGAACGTCGGGGAGGCCGGGTACGCACCGTTCGGCAGCTGCAGCGAGGTGATGACCGCTCGGGAGTGATCCAGGAGCGCGTCGATGGCGACGGGAGGTTTCGTGGTCATGAGTCCTTGGTCCAGTCCGAAAAGGAGCCCTGGAGCGGGCGGGGCTCCCGCTCCAGGGCCGGGATGATCA
The DNA here is from genome assembly GCF_053588335.1 of Microbacterium sp. NPDC003461. NCBI lineage: Bacteria > Bacillati > Actinomycetota > Actinomycetes > Micrococcales > Microbacteriaceae > Microbacterium > Microbacterium sp. NPDC003461. The sequence goes on from NZ_JBSFPT010000008.1 coordinate 24,888, forward strand.
GCCGAGCAGCGGGGTGACGCGCTCTTCCGCGTCGGAGAGTGCCTGCTCGACGCTCTTGCGGCCAGCGGCGGCCTCGGTGAGTTCCTCCGTGACGATGTCCTGCATCTCGGTCTGACCGTCACCGATCGACGGCGCGAGCACCACCTCGTCGAGGGAGTCGAACACGGCCTGACGGTTCGTCGGCGGCGTCATCTCGAGGTAGGGGCTCAGTGCTCCCTCGTCCGCGATGGGAGGAAGCTCCCAGCCAGCCTCCAGTCGCGTGTCGACCGCCGTCTGCGAGGCGGTGAGGAACTCGGCGAACGCGGTGGCCTCCTCGATGTGCTCCGAACCGGCCGAGACGCCGACGGCGTTCGAGAACAGCGCGCTCGCGTGCTGGGTGTCGCCGGGCTCGACCGCGATGTCCCACGTGAAGTCGGTGTCGGCGAGGGTGCTGAACATCCAGATGCCGGTGTGCCACATCGCGAGCTTGCCGTCGGCGAACAGCGTGCTGTCGAAGTCAGGCGTGCCGGCGCCCTGTTCGGCGGTTGGCATCGTCGTGCCACTCTTGTCGACGAGCCACTGCGCGGCCCGGATGCCCTCCGGCGAGTTGAACGCGACCGACGAGCCGTCTTCGCTGAGGAACTCCCCGCCGGCCTGCGCGAGCACCTTGTAGAACTCGTTGTAGGTGATGGGCTGGTAGTCACCCCACACTCCGGCGCCGACGTCGGTGAGTTTCTCGGCCGCTGCCTTCTCGTCCTCCCAGGTCCAGTCGGCCGTGGGGTATTCGAGACCGGCCGCGTCGAAGAGGTCGGCGTTGTAGTAGAGCACGACGTTCGAGAACGAGGTCGGCAGGGCGTACTGCGTGCCGTCGGTCGCGTACGACTCCGCGAGCGAGGTCTGGTAGACGCTCGTGTCGACGCCCTCGAGCGGCGCGAGCACGCCGCTCTCCTGGTAGGAGGCGTAGTTGGCCAGCTCGATGTCGAAGACGTCCGACACCGTGCCGCCCGCGAGGTCGGTCTGCAGCGCGGTGAAGTAGTCGGCGTACGGCAGGGTCGTCACCTCGACGGTGACGTTCTCGTTCTCGGCCTCGAAGGCGTCGACGATCTTCTGCAGGTTCTCCTCGTTGCCACCGGCCGAGATGAAGTTCGTGTACGTGATGGTGACGGGGCCGCCCTCGTCACCGGATTCGGTTCCTCCGGCGCAACCGGCCAGGACGAGGCCGGTCGCGGCGACGATGCCTGCCGCAGCGAAGGGTGCTGTGCGACGCATGGGATATCTCCTTTGATAGTTGGATGCGGGCGAGGTGAAGGGTCACTTGATTCCGCTGCTTGCGACGCCTTGGATGACGTAGCGCTGCGCGAAGAGGTAGATGGCGAGCATCGGGAGGATGCTGACGACGGAGCCGGCCATCATGACGTCCCACTCGGTCGTGTACTGGCCCTGCAGGCCGGCGAGCGCGAGGGGAAGGGTCTGCAGCTCCTCGGAGCGCAGGATGATGAGCGGCCACAGGAAGCTGTTCCAGCTGTTCATGAACGAGAAGACCGCGAGCGTCGCGAGCGCCGGCCCGACGAGCGGCAGCACGACCGTGCCGAAGATGCGGAAGTGCCCCGCTCCGTCGAGGGTCGCCGCCTCGTCGAGCTCCCGAGGCACCGAGTTCATCGCCTGGCGGAGCAGGAACACGCCGAACGCGTTCGCGACACCAGGCAGCAGCACCCCGAGGTAGGTGTCGACGAGCCCCAGGTCGCGCATCTGCACGAAGAGCGGCACGATGAGCACTTGGATCGGGATCATCATCGTCGCCAGGTACAGCGCGAACACCGCTCCCCTGCCGCGGAACGGCAGCCGGCTGAAGGCGTACGCCGCGAGCGAGCTCGTGACCAGCTGCATTACCGCGGTCGCGAGGGCGAGGCCGAGCGAGTTGCCGATGATCCTCGCGAACGGCAGGTCTGCGAACAGCGTCTGGTAGGCCCCGATCGAGGGGTTCTCGGGGATGAGCCTCGGCGTCGCATCCAGTCCCGCGCCCGGCGAGAGCGAGGTGGTGAGCGTCCACAGGAAGGGGAAGAACATCACGAGGGCGCCGACGATGAGCACCGCGGTGAGGGCGGTGCGCTGAACCTTCTCACGCATAGTTGACCCACCTCTTCTGCCCGATGATCTGCACGACGGTCACCCCGAGCACCAGGACGAACAGCATCCACGACAGCGCGGAGGCTTCGCCCGCGGCGCCGTAGCGGAACGTGAGGTCGTAGATCTGCTGCACGACGACGGTGCTCGACCCGGCGGGGCCTCCCCCGGTCATCGCGTAGACCTGGTCGAACACCTGGAAGCCGTTGATGAGGGAGATGACGACGACGAAGAAGGTGGATGGCGACAGCAGCGGCAGCGTGACGTTGAACAGCCGGCGCCAGGATCCCGCTCCGTCGACCTTCGCTGCTTCGTACATCTCCTGCGGGATGGCCTGCAGCCCGGCGAGCAGGATGATCATCACGAAGCCGAGGTCTTTCCATGCAGAGGCGAGGATGATCGAGGGCATCGACCAGGCCGGGTCGGTCCACCACCCGGGGCCCTGGACGCCGAAGACGGCGAGGGCGGCGTTCACGATGCCGACGGAGGGGTTGAGCAGCCACCGCCACACGAGGGCGACGACGATCCAGCTCGTCACGACCGGCAAGAAGTAGACGCCGCGGAGGATGTTTCGGCCGCGGATCCGCGCGTTCAGCCCGAGAGCGAGGGCGAGGCCTCCGACGTACACGAGCGGCAGGTAGCCGACGAGATAGTAGAGGGTGTTGAAGAACGCCCGCTGCGTCGTGGGGTCCTGGATGAGGGCGACGTAGTTGGCAAAGCCCACCCATTCCATGGGCGCGAGGAGATTCCACTCGTGCAGGCTCGTCCACAGTGCGCCGAACATCGGGTAGATCGTGAACAAGGCGAGCGGGATCGCGCTCGGCAGGAGGAACGCGAGGACCGTGAGCGTGTAGCGCCACCGGCTCCTGCGGCGACGGGGCGGGTACGCGACTCGCGCCGCGGGAGCGCCGGCCGCGGAGCGCGGTTCTGCCGTGAGGGTCATCGCCCCGCTCCCTCAGCGTCGGGGCGCACCTGCCGGGCGAGGGCAAGCCGCTCCCGCACGAGACGTCCCTGCTCGCCCGAGCGCCCCTGGGCATCGAACGGGGTGGAGAGCACGAGGGCGGCCGCTCCCTGGGCCCACCGGTCGTCCTGCCAGGTCTCGACCGCGACGGGGATCGCCCTGTTGCGCGGGATGAGCCCGGCCCGGAACGCGGGCTCGAAGCCGAACGACCAGTGCGTCCACGCCTCCGCCCCTTCGCCGAGCAGGATGACGATCTCCGGGTCGATCAGGTTCACCACCCCCGCCAGCACCCGGCCGAGCAGGTGCCCGGCCTGCGAGAACAGCTGCTGCGCGGCTGGATCGCCGCCATCGGCGAGCGCCTTTAGGGCCGGGTAGCCGTCGCCGTCGCCGAGGATTCCCTGCTCGCGGGCGCGCCGCACGAGCGCTTCCTGGCCGATGAGCGCCTCGAGGCATCCGTTGCCGCCGCACTGACAGGGCGGACCGTCCTCCTCCACCGGGATGTGGCCGATCTCTCCGGCTCCCCCGCTGCGTCCGCGGAGCACGCGGCCCTCGGAGATGAGGCCGGCGCCGGCACCCGTTCCGATCGTGATCACGAGCACGTCCTCGTGTCCGCGGGCCTGACCGTGCAGGGCCTCCGCGCTGGCGAGGGCGTTGACGTTGTTCTCGACGAGGACGGGCAGGTCGAGCTCGCGCCGGAGCAGCTCGCCGAGAGGCACCCGCAGCCAGCCCAGCTCCGTCGAGTCGACCGTGCCGACCGCCTGGTCGTCGACGTTGCCGGGCACGCCCACGCCGAGACCGAGCAGGGGGACGCCGTCGCCGGCGGCGATGAACGAGCGGAGCATGTCGCTGAGCTTCGCGATCGCGGTGCCCGTTCCGGCGTCGAAGGGCTCGGTGAGCGATCGCTGCACCCGGCCGTCGATGCTGACCTCGACCGCGGTGATGTGGTCGGCTACGACCTTAACGCCGACGGCACGGCCGGCGTCGGCGACGAGACCGAGCAGCCGCGCGGGACGTCCACCCTGCGAGGGGCGGTGATCCAGCTCGACCAGCAGGCCATCGGCGATGAGCTCCCGGGTGTGCTGCGTGACGAGCGCCGGCGAGACGCCGAGCTCGCGCGCGAGGTCGGCCCGCGAGGTCGGGCCATTGCTGCCGATGTGGGCGAGCATGGCCGATCGCGTCAGATCGGTGCGTGGATTCGGGTGGGCCACAGGAACCCCTTTGTTCAGGACTGAAAGAACGGTAGAGCACAGCGAGGGCGAACGTCAACTCACAGCCTGATCTCCCGGGCCGAGAGCCCGGCGGCCGAACTCACCTCTTGACGAGCCCGTTCGACTACGGAATATTCCCGGCTAAATACAGACCCGAACAAAGGGGTTCCCATGTCTGATGCCGTCGGCGCTCCCCGCGCGCTGAACGATCCGCACCGCTCGCGTCTCGCCGCGCTTCCGCGCCGGACCGCGGGATTCGTCCTGGCACTGGTCGCGGGGCTGGTCTTCACGCTGCTCGCCGCTCCGCCCGCCCACGCCAACACACTCGACGGGGTCTGGCACAACCCGTACGGGGCCGACGAGCTGTATGCGACGCAGCCGACGGAGCGTTCACCACGCGACCCGATGGCCGGCGACAACGTCACCGTCCGGGCGACGACGTGGCCGGTGGCGCCGGGCCAGTCGGTCTGGGTGACGTGGAGCGTGAACGGCGTCGCGCAGACTCCGCGCGGGGCATCCTGGGACTACAACTCCGGCAACAACACGTATTGGAAGCTCGATCTGGGTTCCTTCGCCCGGGGCGACGTCGTCGAGTACACGGTTCACGCCGACGTCAACGGCGGTGGGCAGCGCAGCTCAGGGCCGTTCTCCTTCACCACGACATCCTGGAGCACGGTCACCGACGTCACGTCGGTCGTCGACAACGGCACTTCCGTCGACATCGTCACGGGAGACAGCGCTGGCGATTTCACGCCGAAGGTGCGCTTCGCCTTCCCGCGCCTCGACGGCTTCGACGTGCAGATCGCACCCACGGGCGCGGGGCTCGAGCTGAGCGGGCTGCCGGACTACACCGTCACCGACGGCGCGAGCCAGGTCGAGATCGCCACCGACGAGCTCGTCCTCCGGATCGACAAGAACCCCTATCGCCTGTCGGTCTACGAGGGCGACGGCACGACGCTCATCACCCGCCAGTACGACCCCGCGGTCTTCCGGAACATCGGTTGGGCGAGCGACGGCGAAACGACTGTGACCCGCATCGAGGATCACTTCCTCACACCCACGGGCGAACGGTTCGAGGGGTTCGGCGAACGGTACGACCGGCTCGACCACCGGGGAACCGACGTGCACAACTACGCCTACAACCAGTACCAGGACCAGGGCGCGACGCGCCGCACCTACTACTCGGTGCCGTACTTCGCCAACTCCGCCGGCTACGGCATCCACGTGCCGAGCACGCGCTATGCGATCTTCAATCTCGCGACGCACCTCGACGACATGGCCGGATTCACGGTCGACACGGGAGGCGCCCTGGACTCCACGCTGACGTACCAGTTCTTCACCGGCGACCAGACCGAGATGCTCGACGACTTCACGGCCGAGACCGGCCGTCCGCTCCTTCCGCCGAAGTGGGCGTTTGGACTCTGGGGCTCCGCCAACGAGTGGAACAACCAGGCCGAGGTCGAGGCCTGGCTCGACCAGGTGGAGAGCTCCGGCATCCCGCACAGCGTGCTCGTGCTCGAGCAGTGGAGCGACGAGGCGACGTTCTACCTCTGGAAGGACGCGCAGTACACCCCCACCGACGGCAGCACGCCGCTGCAGTACGACGACCTCACGTTCCCCAGCGGAGGTGCGTGGAGCGACCCCAAGCAGATGATTGCCGAGGCGCACGCCCAGAACGTCAAGGTGCTCCTCTGGCAGATTCCGGTGCTGAAGGAGAACTTCACCTCCAACCCGGCCACGGCGCCGCAGCAGCACCTCAACGACAAGGCGTATGCGCAGGCCCAGGGCTACCTGGTCGACGACGGCACGGGGCAGCCGTACCGCATCCCCACCGGACAGTGGTTTGGAGACAGCACGGTGCCCGACTTCACAGATGCCGAGGCCACGGACTGGTGGATGGACAAGCGGCGGTACCTCGTCGAGGAGCTCGGTGTCGACGGCTTCAAGACCGACGGGAGCGAGGCGCTCTTCGGGCGTGACCTGATCGTCAGCGACGGGCGCCGCGGTGACGAGATGCACAACGCCTACCCGAACGAGTTTTTGGCCGATAACCCCCTCTTGGCTCAGACCTGGCCCGGGCACGACGAAACCCCCGCGATCCAGGGATCGGCGGGGGTTTCGGGTGGCGGTGACGGTGGGATTTGAACCCACGGTAGGGGGTTACCCTACACAACTTTTCGAGAGTTGCACCTTCGGCCGCTCGGACACGTCACCGGGGTCGAGTTTACGCGACGTTCTCCTGGCGCGCCAATCGGCGGCGCCCCGCCCGCGAGAATCCAGGCCCGCGCCGAGAATCCGCGGGCGCCTGGATTCTCAGCACGGGGATGGATTCTCGCCGCTCATCCGAGCCCCGCGGCGAGCGGGCTCAGTGCTCGTCCTCCATGAGCATGCCGACCGAGGTGGCGCACGCGTCGCCGCGCCAGGCCTCGAGGCCCTCGCGCACGGCGAAGGCGGCGATGACGAGGCCGGCGATCGCGTCGGCCCACCACCAGCCCAGCAGGCTGTTGAGCACGAGGCCCGCGAGCACCGCCGCCGACAGGTAGGTGCAGATGAGGGTCTGCTTCGAGTCGGCCACGGCGGTGGCCGATCCGAGCTCGCGGCCAGCGCGACGCTCGGCGAACGACAGGAACGGCATGATCGCCACGCTGAGCGCCGTGATGACGATCCCGAGCGTCGAGTGCTCCACGTCGGCGCCCCCGGCGAGGGCCATCACCGAGGTGAAGGTGACGTACGCGGCGAGCGCGAAGAAGGCCACGGCGATGACGCGCAGCGTGCCGCGCTCCCACCGATCCGGATCACGCCTGGTGAACTGCCACGCGACGGCGGCCGCCGAGAGCACCTCGATCGTCGAATCCAGGCCGAACGCGACGAGCGCGGCCGACGAGGCCGCGGCGCCCGCGGCGATGGCGACGACCGCCTCGACGACGTTGTAGGCGATGGTCGCGGCGACGATCCAGCGGATGCGCCGCTGCAGGACGGATCGGCGATCGGGAGACAGGGCGGTGGCGGTCATGCGCAGGTGCAGCTCTCTCCGGCGCAGCAGCCGGGCTCGACGTACAGGACGACGCGCAGCAGCTCGTCGAGCGCGGGCGCGAGGTGGGCGTCGGCCAGCCGGTACCAGCTGCGGCGCCCCTCGGGCACGGCCTCGACGAGGCCGCAACCGCGCAGGCACGCGAGGTGGTTCGACATCGACTGCCGCGACACCCCGAGCGCGTCGGCGAGATCCGCCGGGTAGGCCGGCGCCTCGCGCAGCGCGAGCAGCACGCCGACGCGGGTGGGATCCGACAGGGCGTGGCCGAAGCGGGCGAGCGCGGCCGTGTGCGTCACGGTCGCGGTGGCGGTGGCGGTCGACATGGGTCCGATAGTACACGTTTTGGTGTACTCACAGACGCGCGAAGACCGCCCCCGGTGTGCCCGGTGCGGCATAGCCTGGGCGCATGAGCGCCCCCTCGCAGACGCGCGTGCTGTGGATCGCGATCCTCGCCTCGTTCGTCGCCTTCCTCGACGGCACGGTCGTGAACGTCGCCCTGCCGGCGATCGACCGCGAGCTGGGCGGCGGGCTCACGACGCAGCAGTGGGTGGTGGACGGCTATCTCGTCACGCTCGGCGCGCTCATCCTCGTCGCCGGATCGGTGAGCGACGCGTTCGGTCGGGCGCTGGTGCTGCGGATCGGCCTCGTCGGGTTCGGCATCGCCTCGCTCGCCATCGCGCTGGCGCCCGATCCGCTCATCCTCGTCGTCGCGCGCATGGTGCAGGGCGCCGCCGGCGCGTTCCTCGTGCCGAGCTCGCTCGCGCTCATCACGTCGACGTTCGACGGCCCGGCGCAGTCGCGCGCCATCGGCACGTGGACCGCGCTCACGACGGGCGCCATGATCGCCGGGCCGCTCATCGGCGGCGCGCTCGTCGATCTCGCCAGCTGGCGCCTCGCGTTCCTCATCAACGTCATCCCGATCGGCATCACGCTCTGGATGCTCCGCGACATGGCCGATCCGCCCCGCCGCGCCGACGCCCGCATCGACGTGCTCGGCGCGGCGCTGTGCGTGCTCGGCTTCGGCGCGCTCGTGTTCGGGCTCATCGAGCAGCCGAACCTCGGCTGGGCGCACCCGGCCATCCCGGGATCGCTCGCGGGCGGCGCGATCCTCTTCGCGCTGTTCCTGCTGCGCCAGCGCGCGGCGCGGTCGCCGATCCTGCCGCTGGACGTGTTCCGCGTGCGCAACTTCTGGACGGGCAACGTCGCCACGGCGCTCATCTACGGCGCGCTCTCGCTCAACGGCTTCGTCGTGGCGGTCTACCTGCAGGAGGGCGCCGGGCTCTCGGCGACCCTTGCCGGCCTGGCGAGCCTGCCCACGACGATCCTCATGATCCTGCTCAGCTCGCGGATCGGCGCGCTTTCGGGCCGCTGGGGCGCGCGGATCTTCATGACGGTCGGGCCGCTCGTCATGGCGGCGGGCTCGCTGCTGCTGCTCGCCGTCGCGCCGGAGTTCGACTACTGGTGGCAGGTGCTGCCGGCCATGATCGTGTTCGGCCTCGGGCTGTCGATCACCGTTTCGCCGCTGACGGCCGCGATCCTGGGCGCGATCGAGCCCGCGCGCAGCGGCATCGCGAGCGCCGTCAACAACGCCGTCTCGCGCGTGGCCGGCCTCGTCGCCATCGCGGCAATCGGCACCATCGTGGGCGGCACCCTCGACCTCGAGGGCTTCCACCGGGCGGCGATCGTCGTCGCCGCGCTCACGGCGGCGGGCGGCGTCGTGTCGTGGCTCGGGATCCGCAACCACGCGCGGCGGGCGGAACCGGCCGACGCGAACTAGAGCACGTCTGGCCCTAGCTCGAGCTCGACGGGCGAGGCATCCTCCTGGAATCACCTTCCCTCGCGGTGTATAAATGTTCCGTCGAGGGAAGGTTTTTACATGGAGTTCGTGACGACGGAGGAGGCCGCGAAACGGCTGGGCGTGTCCACGCGCCGTGTCGTCGACATGCTCACGAGCAAGCAGCTCGCAGGACAGAAAGTGCACCGCAGCTGGCTCGTGTCAGCCGCGGCCGTCGACGAGCGCGAGCGACTGCAGCACAGCCGCGGCCGGCCGGTGAAGGCGACCACGGCGCGCGCGGTGATCGGCGCGCTGTCAGCGGGCACCGCGCTTCCGGTGAGGCAGCAGGCCATCGTGCAGCACCGGGGGGCCGGGCAGCTCGCCGCGGCGCTGGCGCGCTCGGTGAGGGTAGAACGGTTCGCGACCCGAAGCCCAGAGCTCGCAGCCGAGCACCTGCACTTCACGGGAGAGAACGCACTCGCGCAGATCGTCGCCCACGCGGGCGACGCTCTTGCCGGGCGGGCCCGGCAGCTGCACGGCTATCCGAAGGACATGAGTTTCGAGGATCTCGTCGACCACGCCATGCTCGTGCGCGACGACGAGAACCCGCGGGTGGTGCTCTACCGGTTCGAGGACGAGATCTTCCCTTGGCGCAGCACGCCGGCCGCGCTGGTCGCCGTGGATGCGGCGCGCAGCGAGGTCTCCCGGGTGCGCGCGGCAGGCCTCGAGGCGCTGGAGCGGATGAGGAGCCGATGGCTGGCCGAGCTCACGTAGTCGAGGTGCCGGCGGAGATCCCGCCGTGGCCACTGGCGTTCGAGGTCGCCGCCTCGACTCCACCCGGCAGCTGGGCGCTCGTCGGCGGGCTCATGGTGCACGTGCACGCGCTGCGCGCCGGAATCGAGGCCACCCGTCCGACAAACGACATCGATCTGCTGCTGAACATCGGGGCGAACTCCGTCTCCCATGTCGCCGGCCCTCTCACCCGGCTCGGATTCGTCGCCGTGGACCCGTCGCCGGGTAACCCCATCCATCGCTTCACGAGAGGCGAGGAGGACGTCGTCGACGTGATGGTCGCGCGCGACGTGCGCGCGCGCACGCGCTGGCAGCTGCGCCCGCTGCTGCGCTCGCCCGGCGCAGCGCAGGCGCTGCAGCGGCGCGACACCTACACGCTCAGCTCGACCGCCAGGTCGGCGACCGTCGAGGTTCCGGACGAGCTCGGCGCGATCATCGCCAAGGCCGCCGCGTACGCGGTGGACTCTCGCAACCCCGGGCGACACCTCGAGGACCTCGCCGTCCTCGCCGCGGCCGCCGGGAACCCGCGCACCCTCGGCCTGGGCACTCTCACCCGCAAGGATCGCCAGCATCTTCGCCGGGTCATCCCGTACCTGGCCGAGGACCGGCACCCAGCGTGGCGAGTGCTCGGCTCCTACGATCAGACGATCGGTCAGAGAGTGTGGGCGGCGATCACCACGGCGTGCACACCATGAGCACGGGCGATGCCGCAGAGCAGCTGCCACGACCTCGAAGGCGCATGCCGGTGACCCGCCGCCCCGCAGGCATGCCGCGGGTCCGCGCGCGCCTACGGCCCGCAGTCGCACCACGAACCTCGTAGCCACGCGACTGTATGGGCTCGCAATCAGCGGACGCGAGCTAGTCCACCGCTGCCCGGACGCACCGGCGGAAATCCCGTGTCACCGGGGATTCCGGTGAATCCTCGGCGGCGCGCCGGTGAACACTCCCGCGCGCCGATGCGGCGGCACGCGGGCGGGCCTAGCTTCTGCGGTGACGGCTGTGCCCGCGGCCGTCACCCCTGAGTCGAAGGAGATCTCCCGTGCGCATCACATCCGTCTCCGCGTTCGCGGCGGCCGCCGCGCTCGCCGCCGTCGCGGCGCCACTGCCGGCCGCCGCCGCCGAGGCCACCGGCGACCTCGTCGTCACCCGCTTCGACGACCGCTACGCCGACGGGCTCTACGACCCGTCCCTCACGGCACCCTCCGGCGACGCGGACCGCCTCAACACCGCGCTGCCCGCGCAGCTCGTCGACGTCAACGGCGAGCGCTGGTACGTGAGCGCCGACGAGGACGGCCTCTACCGCTTCGACGACGTGCCCGTCGGCCCCGCCAAGCTCTACCTGATGTACCCGAACAACCCGCCCGGCGAGGTGCTCTTCGACGCCACGGGCGCCGAGAGCGCCGCCGACATCACCCGGCTCGACACGGCGGAGTACTTCGGCGTGCAGGGCGTGCTGGACGTCGTCATCGACGAGGACGGCGAGGAGCGGCTCATCGGCATGTCGGCGCTGCGCCTGGCGGCCAACGTCGAGCTCGCCGACGGCACCCCGATCTCGGGGGCGAGCGTCGAACTCGGCTCGGGCGGCGACTGGTACCCCGCCACGGAGTACGGCTTCGCCGGCGGCGAGGGCACGTACGAGGCGTTCCGCCCCGAGGGCGGCTACGTGCGGCACCTGCCGGGGCAGCTCGGCGTGCGGATCGACGCGCCGGAGGGCTACGAGGTCGCCGAGGTGACCGCGGCCGACAACAACGAGTTCGCCGTGACCGAGGCCGACGGCGCGTGGTGGTTCAGCTCGACCGAGGTGTGGAACTACTTCTGGAACCCCGCGTTCACGATCACGCTCGAGGAGGCCGCGCCGACCGACAGGACCGCGCCGACCGCCACGGTCAAGCAGGGCGCCGATCCGCCCCGGCGTCTTCGGCGGCCGCAGCGGCGAGAACACGATGATCGTCTACGACATCGCGGGCAACTCCCGCGAGGTGACGTTCATCCTGAACTGATCCACCCCGCGCGGCCCCTCTTCCACAGGGAGAGGGGCCGCGCGCTGCGTGTCGGACGCCCCGCCTACCCTGGAGGCATGGCCTCGAAGCGACCCGCACCCGCCCCGTTCCGGTGCACGGAGTGCGGATGGACGACCGCGAAGTGGGTCGGCCGCTGCGGCGAGTGCCAGCAGTGGGGCACCGTCGTCGAGGCGGTGCAGGCGCCTGCGGCCCGGCGCGTGGAGTCGATGATCCCCACGGCGGCCGCCACGCCGATCACGCGGATCGAGACGAGCGAGGCACCGCGCCGCCCCAGCGGCATCGGCGAGTTCGACCGGGTGCTGGGCGGCGGCGTCGTGCCGGGCGCGGCGATCCTGCTCTCGGGCGAGCCGGGTGTGGGCAAGTCGACGCTGCTGCTCGAGGTCGCGGCGCGCGCGGCCAGCGAGGGCCGTCGCGTGCTGTACGTGAGCGCCGAGGAGTCGCCGGCGCAGGTGCGGCTGCGCGCGGAGCGCACGGGCGCGCTGCACGACGAGCTGTACCTGGCGAGCGAGACCGATCTGGCCACGATCCTGGGGCACATCGACTCGGTGCAGCCTCAGCTCGTCATCGTCGACTCCGTGCAGACGGTCTCGTCCTCGCTGTCGGACGGCGCGGCCGGCATGCCCGGCCAGGTGCGCGAGGTCGCGGCCACCCTCATCCGCGTGGCGAAGGATCGCGACCTGCCGATCATCCTCGTCGGGCACGTCACGAAGGACGGGCAGGTCGCGGGACCGCGGCTGCTCGAGCACCTCGTCGACGTCGTGTGCCAGTTCGAGGGCGATCGCCAGACCGCGCTGCGCTTCGTGCGCGCGCTGAAGAACCGCTTCGGGCCGACGGACGAGGTGGGCTGCTTCGAGATGACCGGCGACGGCATCTTCGAGGTCCCCGACCCGAGCGGCCTGTTCCTGTCGCAGGGCTCCCCCGAGCCGGGCACGTGTGTCGCCATCGCGCTCGAGGGCCGCCGCGCGCTGCCCGTGGAGGTGCAGGCCCTCACCATCCCGACGAGCGCGCCGAACCCTCGGCGCGTGGTGCACGGCGTCGACGCCTCGCGCGTGGCGATGGTGCTCGCCGTGCTCGAGCGGCGGGCCGGCATCAAGACGAGCGACCAGGACGTCTACGTCTCGACCGTGGGAGGGGTGCGGTTCACCGAGCCGGCGGCCGACCTCGCGATCGCGATCGCCGTGGCCGGCTCGGTGCGCAACTTCAAGGTGCCTCGGCAGCTCGCGGCGATCGGCGAGCTCAGCCTTGCGGGCGAGGTGCGGCCCGTCGCCCAGGCGGATCAGCGCCGCACGGAGGCCGCCCGCCTCGGCTACCGGCAGGTGGTCGACAACGGCGCCAAGCGCCTGCGCACCGCGCTCGACCACGTGCAGGCGAGCGGGCCGAGGCCCCTCGACGACGTGCCCGACTTCTGATCCGCGGCGACGCCCCTACGAGAGGCGGCGCTCGAGGCGCACGGTGGACCTCGCGGTCACCGGTTCCGACCCTGTCGGCGGCGCGGCGTCACGAAGAACAGCGCGAGCGGGACGATCACGCCCGCCGCGCACAGACCGAGCGACAGCCACGGGGACATGCCCCCATCCTGTCAGCGATCCGGGCGGCCCGGAACCCCTCCGGCCGTCAGGCCTCGAGGGCGGCCAGCAGGTCGGACGGGGAGGCCTGCATGGGGTGCGGGCCGGCGATGTCGAGGAACACCGTCGTGATCTCGTCGGCGTGCGCGGTGAGGAACGTGCGCAACCACTGCGGCGAGTAGACGCCGAACGCGGGCGGCAGGTTGGCCGGCTTGTGGCGCGCATCGCTGAACAGCAGCAGCGCCACCTCGCCCGTCGCCGGATCGCGGAAGGTCCAGACCTCCCCGCCCTCGAGCGGGTTGTCGCGCGGGCCGGGCTTGATGAGCGGCACGATCGTGTTGCCGTTGCGCAACGCCAGCGCGACCGCGGCCATGTCCTGCTTCTCGAGCGCCTGCGCGAGCGCCTCCGAGCGCACGTCCTGCTCGGTCAGCTTCGGGGGCTTGCGCTTCTTGGCCATGGTTTCAGCCTAGGCGGGCGTGCGCGGCGGTGCCCGGCGTTGCGGTGGTCGCTTCATCTCCGCGGCCTCCGGCCGCTCCGTTCAGCAACCGATCCGGCCGCTCGGTTCAGCAGCCGAGGGGACGCAACCGATCCGGTGCGTCCCCTCGGTTGCCGGACGATCACTCCTTGTTCATGGCGTCCTGCGCGCGTCCCGCGATCTTCTCCACGGCGTCGGGCACCTCGGTCGTGCCGTAGAACCGCACATCGGGGTGGGTGGGCGGCGGCATGGTCGCGCTCGTCGTGGGGCCGTCGTGGTACGTGAACTCGCCCTTGCCGTCGGGCGTCGGTCCCGATGCCCACGGGCCCTCGCTCGCGGCGGCGCCGCCGCTGAAGTTCAGGTACTGGTACGACACCTCGCGGTGCTCCTTGTCGATCGGGAAGTTGCTCGGCACCGGCAGCTCCTCCACACCGTTCTCCTTCAGGTCCTCGATCGCGGTGAGCCACTGGTTCTGGTGCATCGTGTCGCGTGCGAGCAGGAAGGCCAGCAGATCCCGCACGCCGGCGTCGTTGGTCATGTGGTACAGTCGCGCCACCTGCAGGCGCCCCTGCATCTCGCCGTTGGCGTTGGCCGTGAAGTCGGCCATGAGGTTGCCGCTGGCCGTGATGTAGCTGCCCTGCCACGGATTGCCGTTGCTGTCGACGGGGCGGGCGCCCGCGCCGGCGACGATCGGCTGCTGCAGGCTCGACCCCGGGGCGTCTGCGACAATGCCCGGAGCGCGGGCCGAGCTCGGGCGGAACCCCGAGGCAGCGCGGATCAGCCCAGGATGAACTGGCGCGACGAGGTCGAGGCGATGCCGCCGATCTCGACCGCGAGGTGGTACGACGATCCACCGGCCGGGGCCGCCGGGCGGCCCTCGGAATCGCACGTGTCGACGGCCGAGCGGGTGCGATCCCAGACCACGGGCTCGGCGCTCGTGACCTCCTGCCCGGCGGCGAGCGTGACGACCATGTCGATCGGGTCGCGCTGGCAGTCGGTGGAGCGCCACCAGGTGTCGTCGCCGCTCGTGATCGTGAAGCGCTGCTGCGACGTGCCGACGTTGAACGTGCAGTCCACGTCGCCGGTGTTCACGAGCCGGATCGACAGCTGCGGCTGCTCGCCCTCGGCATACACGTCCTTGTCGGTGAGCGCCTCCACCTGGATCGCGTTGGGGTCGCAGGCCTGCGGCTCACCGGCGTCGGTCGGCGTGGAGCTGGGTTCCGGGCTCGCCGAGCCGGACGGCGCGGGTGTCGGTTCACCCGTGGGCAGCGGCGTGCTCGCGGACGGTGTCGGCTCGGCGTCGGCGAACAGCGCCCGCCACGGCTGGGCGTTGACGGCCCAGACGATGCCGGCGGTGATGCCGCCGACGACGAGCAGCGCGAGCAGGAGCACCGCGATCCGCCGACGCCGGTAGACGGCGGGGGAATGACGGCGGGCGCTCACGTCTTCAGGGTAGGCGTCGGCGCGGCTCAGAGCCGCTTGAGCATGCGGGTGTTGCCGAGGGTGTTCGGCTTGACGTGCGCGAGGTCGAGGAACTCGGCCACGCCCTCGTCGGGGCTGCGCACGAGCTGCGAGTACACATCGGGGTCGACGATCTGCTCGCCGATGGGCGTGAAGCCGCGGCGCGAGAAGAAGTCGACCTCGAAGGTCAGGCAGAACAGGCGGTTCACGCCCAGCTCGCGGGCGTTGTCCTCGAGGCGCTCGACGATCGCGCGGCCGACGCCGCGGTGGAGCCAGTCGTCGCGCACGAGCAGCGTGCGCACCTCGCCCAGGTCCTCCCACATCACGTGCAGCGCGCCGCAGCCGACGATCTCGCCCGCCGCCTCGGCCACGACGAACTCGTGTGTCGCCTCGTACAGGACGACGAGGTCCTTGCCCAGCAGGATCCGGCGCTGCACGTACGGCTCGAGCATGTCGCGGATCGGCAGGATGTCGGCCGTGCGCGCGGGCCGCACCAGGAACTCGCTCATCCCTCCAGGGTATGGGCCGGTTGCTCGACGCCGCCTGCGCGCCGGATCGGGACGTCCGGATAGAGTCCTCGGGTACGTCCGCGCCGTCGAAGAGGTCTCATGTCGTCACCGGAACCGCAGCCCGGCCAGCGGGTCGTCATCCGCTACACGGACGGCGGATCGCCGACCGACGCCGTCGGCTCGGTCACGGCCGCCGCCGAGTCGTCCGTGACCGTCGAGACCAAGCGCGGCGCGGTGACGATCCCGCGCGAGACGATCCTGCTCGTGCACGAGCTGCCGCCCGCGCCCACGCGGCCGGGCGCGCTGCACCGGATCGTGTCGGCCGAGGATCTGCAGCGGATCGCCGCCGCCACGTGGCTGCCGAAGGACTCGGCGTGGCTGCACGCCGACAACCTCAGGGCCGAGGAGCGCGACGAACCGCCGAGCGTGCAGGCCGGCTGGCTGCTGCGCGCCAACGGCGGCGTGACGCACCGCGCGAACTCCGCCCTGCCCCTGGGCGATCCGGGCATGCCGCCCGAGCAGGCGCTCGAGCTCGTGACGGCGTGGTTCGCCGAGCGGGATCAGCGGCCGGCGTTCCTCATCCACTCGTCCGCGGGCACGACCGAGCTCGCGCCCGCATGCGCGGCGATCGCACCGCGGTTCCGCGACGCGGGGCTCGCGCCGTCGAAGCCGACGCTCGTGCTGACGGCCGCGACGCGCGAGGTCGCCGGCGGCGCCGACCGGCCGGCCGAGGCCGCGCCCGGCGGACTCGAGATCGTCGAGCACGACGAGCCGCACGCCGTGCACTTCGAGGCGTGGGGGCGCCCGGTCGGCTCCCCCGGCCACGAGGCCTACCGCCGACTGCTGTGCGGCCCCGAGTCGCGCACCTTCTTCTCAGCGATCGAGCGGGGTGCCGATGGCGCCACGACGCTCGTCGGCACCGTGCGGCTGGCGATGGCGCAGAAGTGGGCCGTGGTCTCCGACCTCGTCGTCGCGCCGGCCTACCGGCGCCGCGGCGCGGGCCGGGCCCTCGTGCGCGCGGCCGCCGCGGGAGCCGCCGTGCGCGGTGTGCGCTCCGCCCTCGTGCAGGTGCAGGCGGGCAACGAGGCCTCGCTCGGGCTCATGGCCTCCCTCGGCTTCGCCGAGCACCACCGCTACTGGCACGCGCGCGTGCCGGAGTAGGCCGCCGCTCCGGTTGCGGTGGTCGCTTCATCTGCGCGGCCTCCGGCCGCTCCGTTCAGCAACCGAGGGGTCACCGCCCCGGGCGACGCGAAAGGGCGGCCCCCGGAGGGACCGCCCTTTCGTGCGTCAGGTCAGCTGCCGAGCGCCAGATCCGGCGTGCCGGAGATGCCGCCGGCGGTGTTCACGCCCACCGCCACGCGCTCGCCGCGCGGGGCGTTCTCGAACGTGAACCGGCCGTCCTCGACGTCCACCTTGATGTGGTGGCCGGCCTCGAGGGTGCCGGCGAGGATGCGCTCCGAGAGCTGGTCCTCGATCTCGTGCTGCATCGCGCGGCGCAGCGGGCGGGCGCCGAGCGCCGGGTCGAAGCCGATCTCGATGAGGCGCTCCTTGGCGGCGCGCGACAGCTCGATCGTCATGTCGCGGTCGAGCAGACGGTCGTTGAGTCGCTTCGTGAACAGATCCACGATCTGGATCAGCTCCTCCTTCGACAGCTGCGGGAACACGATGATGTCGTCCACGCGGTTGAGGAACTCGGGCTTGAAGTGGCGCTTCAGCTCCTCGTCGACCTTGCCCTTCATCCGCTCGTACGTCGTGGTCGAGTCGCCCTCGACCTGGAAGCCGACCGGGCCACCGGCGATCGCCGACGAGCCGAGGTTCGTCGTCATGATGATCACGGTGTTCTTGAAGTCGATCACGCGGCCCTGACCGTCGGTCAGACGACCCTCCTCGAGGATCTGCAGCAGCGAGTTGAAGATGTCCGGGTGCGCCTTCTCGATCTCGTCGAAGAGCACGACCGAGAACGGCTTGCGGCGCACCTTCTCGGTGAGCTGGCCGCCCTCCTCGAACCCGACGAATCCCGGAGGGGCTCCGAACAGGCGCGAGACGGTGTGCTTCTCGCCGAACTCGCTCATGTCGAGCGAGATCAGCGCGCCCTCGTCGTCGAAGAGGAACTCGGCGAGCGCCTTGGCGAGCTCGGTCTTTCCGACGCCCGTGGGGCCGGCGAAGATGAACGAGCCCGAGGGGCGCTTCGGGTCCTTGAGGCCGGCGCGCTGGCGGCGGATCGTCTTCGAGAGGGCGGCGATCGCCTCCTCCTGGCCGATGACCCGCTGGTGCAGCGCCTTCTCCATGAAGACGAGACGGCTGGTCTCCTCCTCGGTGAGCTTGAACACCGGGATGCCCGTGGCCTGCGCCAGCACCTCGGCGATCAGGCCCTCGTCGACCACCGCGTGCGACTCGATGCTGCCCGAGCGCCACTGCTTCTCGAGGCGCAGGCGCTCGCCCAGCAGCGACTTCTCCTCGTCGCGCAGAGCGGCGGCCTTCTCGAAGTCCTGCTCCTCGCTGGCGGCCTCCTTCTGCTCGCGCACCTTCGCGATGCGCTCGTCGAACTCGCGCAGCTCGGGCGGGCTCGACAGGATCGACAGGCGCAGGCGGGCGCCGGCCTCGTCGATCAGGTCGATGGCCTTGTCGGGCAGGAAGCGGTCGCTGATGTAGCGGTCGCTGAGGTTGGCGGCCGAGACGATGGCGCCGTCCGTGATCTGCACCTTGTGGAAGGCCTCGTAGTGGTCGCGCAGGCCCTTGAGGATGTTGATCGCGTGCGGCAGCGACGGCTCGTTGACCTGGATCGGCTGGAAGCGGCGCTCGAGCGCGGCGTCCTTCTCGAAGTGCTTGCGGTACTCGTCGAGCGTCGTGGCGCCGATCGTCTGCAGCTCGCCGCGGGCGAGCAGCGGCTTCAGGATCGAGGCCGCGTCGATCGCGCCCTCGGCGGCGCCGGCACCCACGAGGGTGTGGATCTCGTCGATGAAGACGATGATGTCGCCGCGGGTGCGGATCTCCTTGGTCACCTTCTTGAGGCGCTCCTCGAAGTCGCCGCGGTAGCGCGATCCGGCGATCAGCGATCCCAGGTCGAGCGAGTACAGCTGCTTGTCCTTCAGCGTCTCGGGCACCTCGCCCTTGACGATCGCCTGCGCGAGGCCCTCGACGACGGCGGTCTTGCCGACGCCGGGCTCGCCGATCAGCACGGGATTGTTCTTGGAGCGGCGCGAGAGGATCTGCATCACGCGCTCGATCTCCTTCTCGCGCCCGATGACCGGGTCGAGCTTGTTCTCGCGCGCGGCCTGCGTGAGGTTGCGGCCGAACTGGTCGAGCACCTGCGATCCGCCCTGAGCCTGCGCGGTCTGCTCGGCGCCGGCGCCCACGGCGGCCGGCTCCTTGCCCTGGTAGCCCGAGAGCAGCTGGATGACCTGCTGGCGCACCTTGTTCAGGTCGGCGCCGAGCTGCACGAGCACCTGCGCCGCGACGCCCTCGCCCTCGCGGATGAGGCCGAGCAGGATGTGCTCCGTGCCGATGTAGTTGTGGCCGAGCTGCAGCGCCTCGCGCAGCGACAGCTCCAGCACCTTCTTCGCGCGCGGCGTGAAGGGGATGTGGCCGGTCGGCTGCTGCTGACCCTGGCCGATGATGTCCTGCACCCGCTCGCGCACGGCATCGAGCGAGACACCCAGGGACTCGAGAGCCTTCGCGGCGACGCCCTCGCCCTCGTGGATGAGGCCGAGCAGGATGTGCTCGGTGCCGATGTAGTTGTGGTTGAGCATCTTCGCCTCTTCCTGGGCGAGCACAACCACACGACGGGCACGGTCGGTGAATCTCTCGAACATGTCACTCCTCCGGGCACTTGGGCCTTCGGGACGCGGGGTGCAGGAAGCGCACCTCGCGCCATGGATTCCACCGTAACGACGGATCCCGGCCGGGGCGCCCGTGTTCGCCGTGGGCATAGCGCGCCGACGCGGTCGTCGCGGCCCTCCGCCGGGAGGCGCGAAACGTTCCGTCACACGGCGCCGGGAACATCCCAAGGGCCTCTAACGTTGACCAGCGTGCCACCGGGCACCCCTCGAAACGGAGAACCATGAGCACCACCACCCCCGCGAGAAAGGCGCGCGCGAAGCGGCCCTTCTACGCGTCGTTCGGATTCCAGGTCATCGCCGCCCTCGTGGTCGGCATCGCGCTGGGCCTGCTCGCCCGCCAACTGGGCGCCACACAGGAGAACCCGAACGGCCTGTTCACGACGCTCGACACCATCGGCAGCTCGTACGTCACGATCCTGCGCGCCGCCGTCGTGCCGCTCGTGTTCACGGCGATCGTCGCGAGCATCTCGAACCTGCGCCGCGTGCAGAACGCCGCGCGGCTGGCGGGCCAGACCCTGCTGTGGTTCGCGATCACGGCGTTCATCTCCGTGGTGATCGGCATCGCGCTCGGCCTCGTGATCCGCCCGGGCGACCGCGCCGGCGGCGACCTCGAGGCGGCCGAGCCGAGCCACGTGGGCACGTGGTGGGACTTCCTCATCGGCCTCGTGCCGCAGAACTTCCTCGGCCTCGGCGTCTCGGGCGCCGTCGACCCCGAGACCGGCGACTTCAGCGGCGGGGTCTCGTTCAACATCCTGCAGATCATCGTCGTCTCGGTCGTCGTCGGCCTCGCGGCGCTGCGCGCCGGCCGCAAGGCCGAGCCGTTCCTCGCCTTCACCGAGTCGCTGCTCCGCGTGATCCTGCGCGTGGTGTGGTGGATCATCCGGATCGCCCCGCTCGGCACGCTCGGCCTCATCGGCGCCGCCGTGGTGAAGTACGGCTGGGAGCGCCTGACCTCGCTCGCGTGGTTCGCGGGCGCGATCTACATCGGCCTCGCGCTGGTGTTCTTCGTCGTCTACCCGCTGCTGGTGAAGTTCCACGGCCTGTCGATCAAGCAGTACTTCTCGGGCGTGTGGCCCGCGACCCAGTTCGGCTTCGTGAGCCGCTCGTCGCTCGGCACGCTGCCGCTCACCCAGCGCGTGGCGGAGCGCAACTTCGGCGTGCCGCGCGAGTACGCCTCGTTCGCCGTGCCGTTCGGCTCGACGACGAAGATGGACGGCTGCGCCGCGATCTACCCGGCGATCGCCGCGATCTTCGTGGCCCAGTTCTTCAACATCGAGCTCACGCTCATCCAGTACGTGCTCATCGCCCTCGTCTCGGTCGTGGGATCGGCCGCGACGGCCGGCACCACGGGCGCGACCGTGATGCTCACGCTCACGCTGTCGACCCTGGGCCTGCCCCTCGAGGGCGTCGGCCTGCTGCTGGCGATCGACCCGATCCTCGACATGGGCCGCACCGCGGTGAACGTCACCGGCCAGGCGATCATCCCCGCGATCGTCGCCAAGCGCGAGGGCATCCTCGACCTCGACCTCTACAACGCGCCGCGGGAGGGCCTGCCCTTCCAGGATGAGGAGGAGTCCGAGTCGGAGGCCGCCTCGGACGCCGAGGCGACCGGCACCCAGGAGCCCGTCGCGGCTCGCTGATCCATCCGTCCGATGGCCCGTCTCCCCTCGGGGAGGCGGGCCATCGGCGTTCCCGGGGCGCTTGACTTATCGATAGTCGTTGTTATCGTTTGTCGTGAAACATTGAGAAAGGAGAGCGGGATGACGATGACGACGGACGGCAGGACGCTGTCGCGAGCCGATGGGGTCGCGCTGGGCGTGATCGCGACGGGTGCCGCGTCGGTGGGGATCGCCGGGCTGACGGCGATCGTGCTCGCGGCGATCGGGGCCGCCGCGCGGACGGCCACGGTGACCGGTCTCACCCTGCTCGACGCGCCCATGCCGACGCCGGCCGGGGCGGAGTCCGCGCAGTACGAGACGGCGTCGGTGACGCTTTCCGACGCGCCGGCGGTCATCCGCTGGATGCTCTTCCTCGAGGGCTCGCTGCCTGCCCTGGCGACGATCGGCACCTGCGTGATCGCCGCGTGGCTCGGCGTCGCGCTCATCCGCGAGCGCCCCTTTGCGCGGCGCGCGGACGCGGCGATCGTCACCGTGGCGTGCCTCGTGATGGTGGGCGGGATCGGCGGGCAGCTGGCCGGCGCGATCGGGCGGGCCGAGACGACGGCGCTCCTCGAGCGCGCCGACCCGGCGATCGAGGGCGTCTTCCCCCTCTTCCTCATGAACCTCGACCTCGCCCCGATCGGCTGGGGCTTCACCCTCGCGCTCGTCGGCGCCGTCTTCGGCATCGGCCGCCGCCTGCAGCGCGACACCGAGGGGCTCGTGTGAGTCCCGCCGCGGACGAGGAGGCCAGCGGGATCCACTGCCGCCTCGACGAGCTGCTCGCCGAGCGCGGCATGACCCTCACGGCGCTGAGCGAGCAGGTCGGCGTGAGCATCGTGAACCTGTCTGTGCTGAAGAACGACCGCGCCCGCGCGATCCGGTACTCCACCCTCTCGGCCATCTGCCGCGCGCTCGACTGCGAGGTGGGGGACCTGCTCGTCCGCGTCGACTGAGCCGCGGGATCCATCCGGGCGGCTGAGCCGCGGATCAGTCGGGGCGGAGCGCGCCGCGGGTGTCGAGGGCGAGCTCCTCGGCGTCCATCGCGACGAACAGGTCGCGCATGACCTCCTCGCTGAGGTTGCCCGCGCGGCATTCGTCCAGCAGCACCTGGCGGCGCACCGCGAGCCAGCCCTTCGACAGGCCGACGAGCGCCTCGCGCGGCACCCGGTTCCACCGCTCCTGGGCCTTCTCGAGATCGCGATCGGTGCGGTCGGTGTCGCGCTCCACGCGCACCATCGCGCGCGCGACGCCCTTGAACACGTCGGCGCTCTCCTCGCCGTGCTCCGCGATCCACCGCTGCTGCTGCTCGCGCAGGTACTCCAGCCCCGCCTCGTTCGACAGCCGGCGCATGCGGGCGATCTCGGCCTCGTCGGAGCGGCGCTCGTCGTCGGCCGAGACGCCGAGGGCGCGAATCAGCGGCGTGAGCGTGAGGCCCTGCAGCAGCAGGGTGCCCACGGTGACCACGAACGCCACCGCCACGAGCACCTCGATGTGACCGGTGGGCATGGCGTGCTCCGTGAGATCTGGCAGCGCCGCCGCCATCGCGAGCGTGACGACGCCGCGCATGCCCGCCCACGAGATCACCACCCGCTCGCGGCGCGACAGCGGCGGCTCGAACACGCGGCGCCGGATCGCCTCCTTCGTGGGCGTCGCGGGGCCGAGGCGCGCACGGTGCCGCTCCTTCTTGCGCCGCACGGCGCGGGCGCGGCGGCTGTGCGGATCGGCGCGATAGGCCTCGGCGGCGTGCTTGAAGCGCATGAGGCGCAGCCGCTGCAGCGCCTGGCCCCACGCATATGAGGCGAAGACGAACACCGGGCGCACGGCGATGACGACGAGCAGCACGGCGACCGAGATCAGGATCGTGCGCGTGCCGTCGGTGCTCGACAGCTCCGCGATCACGGTGGGCAGCTGGAGTCCGACGTACGCGAACACGAAGCTCTCGAGCAGGAAGTCCATGGCGTGCCACAGCGGCCGGTCCTGCTGCCGCGTCGTGTAGGCGGTGCGGGGCGCGTGGTAGCCGACGTAGAAGCCCATGGCCACGACCGCGAGCACGCCCGAGCCGTGCAGGTGCTCCGCGATCGCGTAGGCGCCGAACGGCATCAGCAGGCCGAACGTGGCCGTGACGGTCGTGTCGTCGAACCGCATGCGCAGCTGATGGAGGACGACCCCGAAGGCCAGGCCGATCCCCACGCCCAGGACGACCGCGAGGGCGAACTCCCACACCCCCTGCCACACCGTGACGGTGGCGCCGGCGACGACCGCGGCGAAGACCCGCACGAGCGTGAGCGAGGTGGCGTCGTTGATGAGGCTCTCGCCGCTCATCACGTTCATGACGCGCCGCGGCAGGCCGAGCCTGCGCCCGATCGCGGCGGCCGAGACGGCGTCGGGAGGACCGACGATCGCGCCGAGCAGCAGTGCGCCGGCCAGGCCGAGCTCGGGCATGATGAGCCACGCGACGACACCGACCGCGACGGCCGTGACGAGCACGAGCCCGACCCCGAGCCGGCGGATGTGCGGCAGCGAGTACCGGAAGCTGAGGAACGACGACTCGAGCGCCGCCGAATAGAGCAGCGGGGGCAGCGTGAGGTTCAGCAGCAGGTGGCCGTCGATCGCGATCTCGGGCACGAAGGGCAGCAGCGAGACGACGAGGGCCACGGCCGTGACGAGCAGCGGGGCCGGCCAGCCCCGCCACCGCGCGAACGCCGCCACCGCGACCGATCCGACCAGCACGTAGAACAGCTCCACACCCATGGATCGACCCTATTCCCACCGCCGCCGCGCCCGCGGTCCTCCCTGCACAACGAAGGAGAGCCGCGGCCGAGCAGGGTCGGAATGGTCGGATCCGCGCCCGATGCGCTGCGATCTCCTTCGTTGTGCAGCGGGGAATGCCGGCGGGGCCGGCGCGGTTGGACGACATGATGAGCGAGAACGCGAACCCGGCCCTGTCCGTCCTCGACCTGGTGCCAGTGCGCACCGGGCAGACCAGCGCGCAGGCGGTGACCGCCTCGATGGCCATGGCGCGACGCGCCGACCAGCTGGGCTACCGGCGCTACTGGTTCGCGGAGCATCACAACATGCCGGCCGTCGCCTCCACCGCCCCGCCGGTGCTGATCGCCGCCGCGGCGGGCGTGACCGAGCGGATCCGCGTGGGATCGGGCGGCGTCATGCTGCCGAACCACTCCCCCCTCATCGTGGCCGAGCAGTTCGCCGCGCTCTCCGCGCTCGCGCCCGGCCGGATCGATCTGGGCATCGGGCGCGCGCCCGGCAGCGACCCCGTGATCACGCAGCTGCTGCGCCGCTCGGGCACGACGAGCGACGTCGAGCGCTTCCCCGAGCACGTGACCGACATCGTCTCGCTCGTGAGCCCCGAGGGCGCCACCGTGCGCTTCGTCTCGGGCGGTGAGTACCAGGTGCACGCCACCCCCGCCGCCACCGATGTGCCCGAGGTGTGGCTGCTCGGATCGAGCGACTACTCCGCGCAGCTGGCCGCCCAGCTCGGCCTGCCGTACGTCTTCGCCAACCACTTCGCCGGCGACGGCCTCGAGCGCGCCATGGCGCTCTACCGCAGCGGATTCCAGGCGAGCGAGGCCCGGCCCGCGCCGAAGTCGTTCCTCACCACCAACGTCGTGGTCGCCCCGACCGCGGAGGAGGCGCGGGAGCGCGCCCTGCCGCAGGCGCGCCAGTTCGCGCGGATGCGCACGAACAAGCCGATGCGCCCCATGGAGACGGTGGACGAGGCGCTCGCCGAGAAGCCCGACGCCCTGGAGCAGTCGCTCATCGAGCAGACGATGAGCCGCTGGATCATCGGCACGCCCGACGACGCCGCCGCGCAGCTGCGCGCGTTCGCCGCGACGCACGAGGTCGACGAGATCATGGTCTCGGCGGTCGCGGGCTCGTACGCGAGCGAGCCGCTCGACGCCCCCGAGGGCCGCGTGCAGACGCTCGAGCTGCTCGCCGCCGCGCTCGGCTGACGCGCGAGGGGCGGATCCTCAGTCGGCGGGCTCGCCCGAGAGGAGGCCGCGCAGCCAGTCGCGCGAGTCGGCGAAGGCCTCGTCGGCGTAGCGATCCGGATACTGCACGATCTTGCGGTCCGCCCGGGGGTACGAGCCGAGGAAGATCACCTTCGGGCTGAACCGCTTGAGCCCCATGAGCGCGTCGGCCATGCGCTCGTCGCGGATGTGGCCGTCGGCGTCGATGACGAAGCGGTACCGGCCCATCCGGTCGCCGATGGGGCGGGACTGGATGAGGCTGAGGTTGATGCCGCGCGTGGCGAACTGCTCGAGCATCTCGAGCAGCGCGCCCGGCTGCTCGGCGGGCAGCTCGGCCACGAGCGAGGTCTTGTCGGCGCCGGTCGGCTCGGGCGGCGCGACCGTGCGGGTCACGAGCACGAAGCGCGTGACGGCGTGCTCGTTGTCGCCGATGTTCTCCGCCAGCACGTCGAGGTCGTAGCGCCCGACCACGCCAGGCGCGGCGATGGCCGCCTGCGCGGGGAGGGATCCGTCCAGCACGCCGATCGCGCTGGCCACGTTGCTGCCGGCGACGACGGATCGGTGGCCCGGCACGTGCGCGCCCAGCCACTCGAGGCACTGCGCGTAGGCCACGGGATGCGCGGCGATGTCGGTCACATCCGTCAGGCGGGTGCCGCGCGGCGCGACGAGCACGAAGGTGACGGGCACGAGGTACTCGCCCACGATCCGCAGGCCCGGGGTGTCGGCGAGGGCGTCCTGCGCGCTCGAGACGCCGCCCTCCACGGTGTTCTCGATGGCGATCATCGCGGCGTCGCTGGCGCCGGAGGCGACGTCGCCGAGCGCCTCGCCCACGTTGTGCACGGGCTTCCACACCTGCCCGCGCGCCTCGGGCACCTGCTCGAGGGCGGTCTCCGTGAAGGTGCCGGCGGGGCCGAGATAGCTGTAGACGCGACGCTCACCGGGCTCGATCGACATGGACGCCAGCGTATCCCGGCCTCCGGATGCCGCGTGCGCACACGACTGTGGCTTCGTTCGCTTGGTGGCGGGGTTTTTGCAGCGCTCCGTGGCGGTCTTGTTGCCGCGATCACGCAGGACTGGCTGCAGGTAGGTGTCGCGGTCTGAACCGAGAGGGGTGCGCCCGGTCGGGGCCGTTTGGATCGCTGCCGCTACGTCAGAGTCCGAAGGCTCCGCCGCTGACGAGGATCACGATGCCGAGGCCGATGAGAACGATGGGGAAGAGGATGTGCTCCCAGCGTTCGAGCACTTCGGCGATCGGGGGGCGGGTGGCGACGAACTTTGCCAGGGCCACCAGGACCGCGACGAGCGCGAGGAAGACGATGCAGTAGGCGACTACTGCGAGAGGTTCCACGCTGAGGAAGACAGGGGTGTAGACGCCGATGTTGTCGCCGCCGTTGGCAAGGGTGACGCCTGCGACTGTCCACACGCCGACCTTCTTGCCGGCAACCTTGGCCTCGTCGTCATCGTCGTCATCGTCTCCGCGCCAGGCCTGCCATGCGGCCCAGAGGCCGAGGCCCAGAGGGATGAGACCGAAGTACGGGATGGCTGCCGAGGGCAGGAATGCTCCGGCACCGATGGTCACCAGGACCGCGGCACCGAGGATGCCGGCGAATCCGAGGTACTGGCCGGCCAGAATGCGGGCGGTAGTGCCGCGCTGGCCTGCCCCTCGCGCGAAGAAGAGGGAGAGCACGATGATGTCGTCGATGTTGGTCGCTGCGAACAGGCCCATCGCCTGCAAGACCGAGGTGAGGATCATGCGCCCTCCCCAGCTGCGTCGCATCCGGGAAGCGAGCAGGCGGGATCGATGCACGGGGCGTCTTCGTCCACTGCCAGGGTGGCATCGACCAGTGCCGTCAGCGCCTGCGCCAGGTGCGAATCGGCGATCTCATATCGTGTCCGACGACCCTCGGGCTCGGAGACGACGATCCCGCAATCGCGCAGGCATGCCAGGTGGTTGGACACGTTCGGGCGTGTCAGGTCCAGATCTCGGGCCAGTTCCGCCGGGTAAGCGGGATGGTCGAGCAGGGTCAAGATGATCCGGGATCGAGTGGGGTCGGCCAGTGCACGACCCAGGCGGTTCATCACGTCGAGACGCGAAGCAATAGTCAGCATGGACTGAACTATACAGCGCGCACTGAACACTCGGTCACAGGCGTCAGCCCAGATCGCATGCCCCGGCGACCGCCGGACAGGGAAACCGATAGGAACGAAACCCAGGCCGGTTCAGTTCGTCCTCGAGCGACACTGGCGATCCCTCGGCAAGACCCTCGACCCCGACGACTTCACCGACGCCCAAGCCATCGCAGCCATCGCACGGATCACCCGCGGCAACTTCCGGCTCCTCGAACGCCTCTTCCCCCAGATCCAGCGGGTCCTGAAGATCAACGAACTCGACACCATCACCAACGACGTCATCGAAGCCGCACAGAGCACCCTGGTCATCGGTGTCACCTGACCCCGCCACGAAGCGACCGAAGAACCCCGCCATTCAGCAGACGAAGTCACAGCACACGACGATCCACACCGGATGCATAACCGTCGGGTAACGACGCCTGGCAGACTGGAGGAATGACGAGCCGTGCAGGACAGCCCGCGGAGCCCTCCGATCTCGCAGACATCGACGAGCTCATAGGCGCGTACTACGACGTGGCGCCCGACCCGGCCGTGCCGGGCCAGCGCGTCGCCTTCGGCACGAGCGGACACCGCGGCTCGAGCCTGAGTGCGAGCTTCAACGAGCAGCACATCCTCGCCACGACCCAGGCGATCGTCGACTACCGCAACCGCGAGGGCATCGCCGGGCCGCTGTTCCTCGGCCGCGACACGCACGCCCTCTCGCTGCCGGCGGAGCGCAGCGCCATCGAGGTGCTCGTCGCCAACGGCGTGGACCTGCGGATCGATGCCCGCGACTCGTGGGTGCCCACCCCGGCGCTCAGCCACGCGATCCTCACGCACAACCGCGGCCGCGATGCCGCCGATCCTGCCCGCGCCGACGGCATCGTCGTGACGCCCAGCCACAACCCGCCCACCGACGGCGGGTTCAAGTACAACCCGCCACACGGCGGCCCGGCCGACGCCGACGCGACGGAGTGGATCGCCGCGCGCGCGAACGAGCTGATCGAGGGCGGTCTCGAGGGCGTGCGCCGCGTGCGCTTCGCCGACCTCGACGCCGATGCGCTGCCCGGCTACGACTTCCGCGACGCCTACGTGCGCGACCTCGCCACGATCATCGACATGGACGCGATCCGCTCCTCCGGCGTGCGGATCGGCGCCGACCCGCTCGGCGGCGCGTCGGTGGAGTACTGGCAGCTCATCGCCGAGGTCTACGGCCTCGAGCTGACGGTGGTGAACCCGGACGTCGACCCGACGTGGCGGTTCATGACGCTCGACTGGGACGAGAAGATCCGGATGGATCCCTCCTCCCCCAGCGCCATGGCCTCGCTCGTCGCGCGCCGCGACGAGTTCGACCTCATCACGGGCAACGACGCCGACGCCGACCGGCACGGCATCGTCACGCCCGACGCCGGGCTGATGAACCCGAACCACTACCTGGCCGTCGCGATCGACTACCTCTACGCGCATCGCCCGCAGTGGCGGGGGGATGCGGCGATCGGCAAGACGCTCGTCTCGTCGATGATGATCGACCGCGTCGCCGAGTCGCTCGGGCGGCGGCTCGTCGAGGTGCCCGTCGGCTTCAAGTGGTTCGTTCCCGGGCTTCTGGACGGATCCGTCGCGTTCGGCGGCGAGGAGTCGGCGGGCGCGTCGTTCCTGCGCCGCGACGGATCGGTGTGGACGACCGACAAGGACGGCATCCTGCTGTGCCTGCTGGCCGCCGAGATCCTCGCCGTCACCGGCAAGACGCCGTCGCAGCGCTACGCCGAGCTGGAGGCGCGGTTCGGCGCGTCGTCGTACGCGCGGGTCGACGCCCCCGCCACGCGGGAGCAGAAGGCGGCGCTCAAGGCGCTCTCCCCCGAGTCGGTCGCGGCCACCGAGCTGGCGGGCGAGCCGATCACGGCGAAGCTCTCGCACGCCCCCGGCAACGGCGCGGCGATCGGCGGGCTCAAGGTGCAGACCGAGCACGCGTGGTTCGCCGCGCGCCCGTCGGGCACCGAGGACGTCTACAAGCTCTACGCCGAGTCGCTGCGCGGCCCCGAGCACCTCGCGCAGGTGCAGGAGGAGGCCCGCGCCGTGATCGACGCCGCCTTCAAGGGCTGAGCGCCGCCCTTCCCGCCGAGCCCGCGCCGGTTCCGCCAGCCCGCGCCCGATCCGGGGCGGGTTCGCGGATCGAGCGCGGGTTCGCCGCTGACGGCGCCCGGCCCCGTCAGCGGCGGGGCTTGCGGCGGGCCCAGCGGGCGGGGAGGTCGGGGCCGTCCCAGACCTGCACGATGCCCCACGCCACCGCGGCGAGCGGCACGGCGAGGACCGCGCCGAGGATGCCCGACAGCACGGTGCCGATCGTCAGTGCGACCAGCACGACGAGGCTGTGCAGCTTCAGCGCGCGACCCATGAGCACCGGCTGCAGGAAGTTGCCCTCGAGCTGGTTGACGACCACGACGATGATCACGATGATCACGGCCGTCCAGAGCCCGCCGTCCACCAGGCCGACGAGCGCGGCGAGGATGCCGGCCGCCGTCGCGCCGACGATCGGCACGAACGCGAGCAGGAACACGACCAGCGTCAGCGGCAGCGCCAGCGGCACCTGCAGGATGAACAGGCCGGTGCCGATGCCGATCGCGTCGACCGCCGCGACCGCCGCGGTGCCGCGCACGTACGCGCCGAGCGTGTCGATCGTCTTGTTGCCGACGCGACGCATGCGCCCGTACCACTCGCCCTCGAAGGGGCGCAGCAGGAAGGCCCAGATCTCCGGGCCGTCCTTGAGGAAGAAGAACAGCACGACCACCATGAGCACGAAGCCGGTGACGAAGTTCGCCACGACGCCGAAGCCGGCGACGGCGCCGCTGCCCACGCTCGAGCCGAACTGGGCGCTCGTGACGAACTCCTGCACGGCCGCGATCCACTCGTCGATCTGATCCTGCGAGGGCGCGAACGGCAGGGTGTTGACCCACTCGATCACCTGCTGCACGCCCTGCTGGGCGCTGGCGTAGAGGTCGGCGGCCTGGTTGCTCACCTGCGCGACGATCGCCCAGCCCAGCCCGCCGATCACGAGCACGATGGTCAGCAGCAGCAGCACGGTGGCGAGCACCGACGGCATGCGCGCGCGCATGCGCCGCATGAGCGGCTCGAACGCGGCCGCGAAGATCAGGGCGAGGATGAGCGGGATCACGACGAGCGTGAGCGACTGCAGGCCCCACACGAGGCCCGCGCCGAGGATGACGACCGTGATGATCTGGATGGCGCGGGTGGCGAAGAGCCCGAGCCCGTCCGACCAGGCGGCGCGCGCGCGGCTCGGCGGCTGCGGCGGCACGACGGCCGGGGCGGGCGGGGCGGAGCGCTTCCTGAACACCATGCGCCCCATCCTGCCCCGTCCCGCGCGTCCTGTCGCAACCCCTTGCGGATCGTCGGCGCGCCGCACCTCTCCGCCTCTCACCGGGGGGATGAGCGCGGTGACCGAGCATGCCCGGAGAGCAAACGGGGAGTCGACACGCGAAGCACGCGCCGTCCAGACCCGGTTCACGATCCGTTCATTCTCATGTTCCCCTTATCTAAGAATCCGCGGCCACGTTGAGGACCCATGAGCCTTCTCCTGGATCCCCCCTCGAACTCCGCCACCGACGACGGCTCCGGCACGCCGACGCCCGAGCGCCGCCCGCTGCTCACCCTGCTCATGAGCGGCCGCACCCACGGCAAGCGCAGCGCCGTGACGTGCCTCTACAAGTGCGACAACGCGTGCTTCCACCCCGCGCCGAACACGAGCGAGAACGGCTACTTCCGCGACATCGCCGACGCCGTGCTGAGCCGCCGCGCGGCCCTCGCCGGCGGCGCCGCCGCCGCGGCGGCGGTGGTCATCGGCGCGAACCTGCTCACCGGCGGCCAGCCCGCCTCGGCCGCCAAGGTCGGCAGCGGCGGCGGCGCGGCGTTCGGCTTCACGCCCATCGCGCCCGTGCCGTACACGGTCGACGCGTTCACGGTGCCGGAGGGCTTCCGCTGGGACCCGATCATCCGCTGGGGCGACCCGCTCTTCGACGCCGCCGACGCCTTCGACCCGCACGCGCAGACGGCGCAGAAGCAGGCCAGGCAGTTCGGCTACAACTGCGACTACCTCGACATCATCGCCCACCCGAACGGCAAGAGCGCCGTGCTCGTGGCGAACAACGAGTACACGAACGCGCCGATCATGTTCCCGCCGGCCGCGAGCGAGGAGGAGCGCCTCGAGCAGCTCCGGGTGACCATGGCCGCCCACGGCATGTCGGTCGTCGAGCTGCAGCGCAAGCACAAGGGCACGCCGTGGTCGTACATCGTGGGGGCGCCGCGCAACCGCCGCATCACGGCGAGCACGCCGTTCGCCGTCGACGGGCCGGCCGCCGGATCCGACCTGCTCAAGACGAAGGACGACCCGGCCGGCCGCACGATCCTCGGCACCTTCGGCAACTGCGCCGGCGGCACCACCCCGTGGGGCACCGTGCTCTCGGGCGAGGAGAACTTCAACGGCTACTTCCGCGCCGACAACGAGGGCGACTCCGTGGCCGCGGCCGGCGCCCGCCGGTACGGCATCACGCCCAGCGCGTCGAGCTACGGCTGGGAGGCCGTGGACGCGCGCTTCGACGCCCGCCAGCCCGGCTACGAGAACGAGCCGCACCGCTTCGGCTGGATCGTCGAGATCGACCCGGAGGACCCGAGCGCGGCGCCGGTGAAGCACACCGCCATGGGCCGCATGAAGCACGAGGGCGCGAACGTCACGATCTCGAGCTCCGGCCACGCCGTGGCGTACATGGGCGACGACGAGCGCTTCGACTACCTCTACAAGTTCGTCTCGCGCGAGAGGTTCCGTCCCGGCAAGAGCGCCAAGGCGCGGGCGCACAACAAGACGCTGCTCTCGAGCGGCAGCCTGTACGTCGCGCGCTTCACGGGCGACTCGCCCGTCGAGGAGATCACGGGAACGGGCGCGCTGCCGTCCGACGGCCAGTTCGACGGCGCCGGCGAGTGGCTGCCGCTCGTGATCGACGACGAGAGCGTCGTGCCCGGCATGACGACCGACGAGGTGCTCGTCTTCACGCGCCTCGCGGCCGACGCCGTGGGTGCCACGAAGATGGACCGCTGCGAGGACGTCGAGCCGAGCCCGCGCAGCGGCCGGGTGTACGTGGCCTGCACGAACAACACCAACCGCGGCACCGGATCGAACGAGGGCGCCACCGAGGTGAACCCGCGCAACGTCAACCGCGACGGGCACGTGGTCGAGATCACCGAGGCGGGCGAGGACGCGACGGCGACGACGTTCGGCTGGAGCATCCTCATCCTCGCCGGCGACCCGGCCACCAACGCGCTGACGTACTTCGCCGGCTTCCCGGCCGACAAGGTCTCGCCGATCTCGTGCCCCGACAACCTCGCGTTCGACTCCGAGGGCAACCTCTGGATCTCGACCGACGGGCAGCCGGGCACGATCGGCTACAACGACGGCCTGTTCCGCGTGCCGCTCGAGGGCGCCGAGCGCGGCAACGTGCAGCAGTTCCTGGCGGTGCCGCGCGACGCCGAGACGTGCGGCCCCGTGATCCACGACGGCGACCAGAGCGTCTTCGTCGCCGTGCAGCACCCGGGCGAGGAGGGATCGTGGGAGGCGCAGAACTCCTACTTCCCCGACTACGTGCCCGCCGGCACCCTCGCGGGCGGCAAGTGGGGCGGCCCCCGCCCCTCGGTCGTGCAGGTGACGCGCGCCTGACGCGCGCTCGACGATGATGGCCCGGGCTCACCGCCCGGGCCATCATCGTGTCACATGTTCGCCCAGGCGATGAGGCCGGCGACGGCGAGCACGGCGGGGAGGCCGCAGAAGACGAGCGGCGCGATGCGCGCCTTGCGCTCCTCGTCGGCGTCGGCCCAGGCGGTCCCGGTGAGGACCACCTCGGGCCGGGTGAACGACAGCACGGGCAGAACGACGAACAGCACGACGACGACGTAGGCGCCCAGGCCGCCCAGCATGAGCAGGAGCGGGTTGAGCACGAGCGCCTGAACCCAGGTGCTGGCCCCGCCCTCGACCCACAGCGAGCCCGCGCCCTCCGCCACGGCGTACACGCCGGGGAACAGCATCGCAACGACGGTGAGCACCCAGACCGCGAGCACGACGACGGCACCACCGAGCAGCGGCACGACGAGCAGGCGCACGAGCGTGATCTCGGTCCTCTCCTGCCGCAGCACCAGTGCGGGCAGGATGACGACGACGATGAAGATCGCCGGCGCGAACGCGAAGACGAAGAACCCGACGTTGCCGAGCGGCTCCGGCTCCAGCGAGAGCGCGAATCCGCCCATGCCCACCAGGACGCCGAGCACGAGCGCCACGAGGTTCGGGATCGTGCCGAACGTGCGCGCCACGAGCGTCTCGGGCTGGCTCGTCGGATCGTCCGCCGACCACCCCTGGCCCCAGTCGTCTCCCGCCTCGCGTGCGCCGTCGGACATCACCGGCCACCTCCCGCATCCGACACTAGATGCCATCGGTCTCCGCATCGTGCACCCGCGCGTTGCGACCTGCTCCCGAGTCGGGCGCCGCCGCCGCCCCCGCGGCCGCCTCGCCCTCCACCGGCGCCGCCGCCTCGCCGGCCTCGCCCTCCGTCGGCGCGCTGGCCTCGTACTGCTTCGAGAGCAGGCGGTACTGCGGGGTGAGGAAGGCGAGGAGCGCGAGCACCGTGCACACCAGCCCCGCGATCACGAAGATCAGCGCGATGCCGCGCGATTCGCCGGTGCCCAGCAGCCACATCCACTGCCGCTGCCCCTCGCCGGTGCGCATGTAGGGGATGACGAACAGCTCGGCGATCGGAGCGATGAGCAGCGCCGTGATCGGCGCCGAGGCGGCCTCGAAGGTCATGGCGAACCCGAACACGCGGCCCTGCTTCTCGTAGGGCACGACGCGCTGGATCACCGTCTGCTCGGCCGCTTCCACGGCGGGGACGAGCGCCATGTAGAGCCAGATGCCGACGATGAAGAGCCAGCCCCACTCGCGGATGCCGAACAGGGCCCCGATCACGCCGATGAGCACCGCGACGACGAGCATGGTGCGGATCGGCTTCCTGCCGAGCCCGCGCGAGGCGATGAGCGCGCCGCCCGCGATGAAGCCGGTCGAGGCGACGGCGAACCAGATGCCCCAGCCCTGCACGCCGAACAGGTCGATGCCGTACGGGTCCATGAGCGCCATGTAGACGCCGCCGACGAGGTTGTTGAGAGTCGTGAACAGCACGAGGGCGAACAGGCCGGGCGCCGCGATCACCGCCAGCCATCCGCCGCGGATGTCGACCCACTTCACCTGCTGCTCGGTGCGGACCACCCGGCGCTCCGGGATCTGCAGGGCGAGCAGGTGGATCATCGTCAGCGCGAGCGCCGAGACGCCGATCACGAGCGTCCACCCCATGCCGAGGAAGCCGACGGAGAGCCCGCTGAAGACGCTCGTCACGAGCATCGCGAGGCCCTGCACCGTCCCCACGAGGCCGTTCGCGTTGGCGTGGCGCTCGTCGGGCACGAGCAGCGTCACGGTGGTCGACAGCGCGATGTTGCGCAGCTGCTCGACGACCGCGCCGGCGAGCATGACGACCGCGAAGATCCAGAACGCCGGCCCCGTGAGATCCGTGATGGCGCCCTCGCCGACGACGAAGAAGAACGCGGAGTCGAGCACGAACACGATCAGGGCGATGAGCGTGGCCCACACCATGACGGGCTTCTTGCGGAAGCGGTCGACGAGCGTGCCGAAGAACATGCTGAACAGCGAGACGAACAGCATGTACGCGCCGCCGATCACGCCGGTCGCGATGACGTTGCGCGTCTCGGCGTAGATCCAGAACGTCAGCGCGAACCACAGGAAGCTCGTCGTGACGTTCGCCACGGCCGTGTTGACGAGCACGTGGAGGAAGCGCCGGAAGCCGTCGGCGGGGACGACGACGGCCTGACCGGTGGGGTCGTGCGAGACGGGCGGCGCGACCGCGCCGTCGCCGGGGTGCGTGGGCGGGCGCGACGCGTCGCCCGAGGGCGTGGAGGTCTCCATGGGGCCCAGGGTAGGCGGCGCCTCGGACATCCGATACGTCTCAGGACGACGAACCGGCCGCGCTCAGCGGACGCCGCCGCGGAGAGGGTCGCTCCTCTGCGCGGCGGCGTCCGGCGCGCTCAGGACAGCGCGGGGATCACCTTCTGCTCGAACAGCTCGAGGCCCGAGGTGTCGTAGGCGGCCTCGGGGAAGTACGTGATCGCGTAGTCCATGCCGAGCTCGCCGATCGCGGCGAGCTTCTCGGTGACCTGCTCGACGGTGCCCACGAGGGCGCCGGGGGCGCGGTACTCACCCATGATGCGCTCCAAGGTGTCGCCGAGGTGCGGGGCCAGGCGCGCCTCGATCGCGCGCAGCCGCTCCTCGACCTCGGCCTCGGTCTCGCCGATCACCGTGTTGAAGTTGCTCGATCGGGTGATCTCGGCGAAGTCGCGCCCGATCCGGTCGGTGTGGCCGCGCAGGATCTCGCTCTTGGCGCGGAACACCTCCGGATCGCCGCCGGCGAAGTTCGTGTACGAGGCGTACTGCGCCGCGATCCGCAGGGTCACCTTCTCGCCGCCGCCGGCGATCCAGAACGGGATGCCGCCGTCCTGCAGCGGCAGCGGCTGCACGATCGCGCCGTCCACCTGGTAGAACTCGCCGTCGAGCGTGGCCTTGCCGGTGAGCCATGCCTGCTGCATGATGTCGACGCCCTCGCGCAGCATGCGCAGGCGGGCGGGCGCGTCGGGGAAGCCGTAGCCGTACGCGCGCCACTCGTGCTCGTACCATCCGGCGCCGATGCCCATCTCGGCGCGGCCGCCCGAGACGTGGTCGACGGTCGCCGCGACCTTGGCCAGGTAGGCCGGGTTGCGGTAGCTCATGCACGTGCACATCTGCCCCAGCCGCACGCGGCTCGTCGAGGCCGCGAACGCCGCCATGAGCGTCCAGGCCTCGTGCGTCGCCTCGGCGCTCGGCACGGGCGTGGTGTGGAAGTGATCGTAGACCCAGATCGACTCCCACGGGCCGGCGTCGGCACGCTGTGCCAGCCCGTTCATCGTGTTCCACTGCTCGGCGGTGTCGATGCCGACCAGGTCGAAGCGCCAGCCCTGCGGGATGAAGGTTCCGAATCGCATAGCGCTCACGCTACTCCCGCGCGGCGATGCGGGAGGGACGCGACCCGCGCCGATGCGGCGCCGACACGCCCGCGCGCTCAGGGCACGCGGTGCAGCCAGGCGTCGGTCGAGAACTTGGTGCGCACGAGCTCCTCGGCGGCCGCGTACTCCTCGGCCGAGACGGATCCGCGCGTCGCGCCCGTGTAGGCGGCGAAGGTCTCCATGAACCGGTCGATGATCGCCCGCCGGGGCATGCCCGTCTGGCTGCGCAGCGGATCCACCCGCTTGGCGGCCGAGACCGTGCCCTTGTCGCTGAGCTTCTCGCGCCCGATGCGCAGCACCTCGGTCAGCACCTGGCCGTCGATGTCGTAGCTGAGCGTGGCGTGGTGCAGCACGCCGCCGTTCGCGAGGCGCTTCTGCGCCGCGCCGCCGATCTTGCCGGTGGGGCTCGCGATGTCGTTGAGGGGCTGGTACGTCGCGTCGATGCCGACCGAGCGCAGCGCCTGCAGCACCCAGTCGTCGAGGTAGGCGTACGAGTCAGCGAACGTCAGGCCCGCCACGAGCGAGGCCGGCACGTAGAGCGAGTACGTGATGATCTGCTCGGCGCCCATGAGCATGGCGCCGCCGCCGGAGATGCGGCGGACGACCTGGAAGCCGTGCTTCGCCGCGCCATCCGGATCCACCTCGTTGCGGTACGACTGGAAGGATCCGATGACGACGGCCGACTCGTCCCACTCCCAGATGCGCAGCGTGGGCTTGCGCTCGCCGGCGCCGACGCGCTCGGTGAGCACCTCGTCGAGCGCGAGGTTCATCATGGGCGAGACGGCGGGGTCGTCGACGATCTCCCACTCGAAGTCGCGCCAGCCGGCGGCGGTGACGAGCGCGCGGCGCACGGCGGTGCCCACCGACTCCGGTGTGAAGCCCAGCAGCTGCGCGCCCTCCGGCAGCGCGCCGCGCACGGCGGCGGCGATCTGGGGCACGTCGGCGGTGTCGGGCAGGCCGTTCACGGCGGCGTTGATGTCGAGCAGCGCGTCGTCCGGCTCGAGGAAGAAGTCGCCCGCCAGGTGGAAGCCGCTGATCCTGCCGTCCACGACGTCGAGGTCGACGACGACGAGCTTGCCCCCTGGCACCTTGAACTCACCGTGCATGCTCCCACCCTACGACCGCGAAACAGCAACCCGGCGCCGAGACAGCGGCGTCTGCACGCTGTCTCGGCGCGCGGATGCTGTCTCGCCGGATGTGGGGGGGTCAGCGCGGGGGGAAGCGCGCGTCGAGCCAGGCGCGCAGGTCGGCGCGCACCTGCGGCCAGCTGGCGTCGTTGACGATCTCGTGGCGGGCGTCGGGGTAGACGAGGGTCGTGACGTCCTCGAAGCCGCCGCGGGTGCGGTAGGCGTCGGCCAGGCGGTGCACGGAGCGCGGGCCGCCCACCGGGTCGTCGCGGCCCACGAGCAGCAGGATCGGCACGTCGCGCCCGGCGGCCTCGCGCAGCCCTCGGCGGGGGCGGCCGAACAGGCGCGCACCGTCGACGAGACCGAAGAGCTTGCGCAGCGGCGTGGCGGTCGTCAGCGGGTCGGCGTGGAACGCGCTCGCGACGGCCGGATCGGTCGAGAGCCACTCGAGGCCGTTCGCCTGCGGTCCCCGCCAGCGCGCGTTCAGGTCGCCCGCGTTGAGGGAGCCCGGCCAGCGCAGCGCCGAGCCGCTCAGGACGACGGCGTCGTAGCCCGCGGGATCGGCATCGAAGAGCATCTGCGCGAGGAACGACCCCCACGAGTGCCCCAGCAGGACGAGCGGCAGGCCGGGACGCTCGTCCCGGATGATGCCGCTGAGCCGACGCACCGCGGCGAGCGCGGCGGGGTGCCCGCCCACGCCGAGCCTGCCGAGCAGGCGCGCGTCGCCGTGCTGCTTCATGCCGGTGCGGCCGTGGCCGCGATGGTCGTCCGCATACACGACGAAGCCCGCGCCCGTGAGCGCCTCGATGACGTGCGCGTAGCGTCCCGCGTGCTCGCCCACACCGTGCAGCAGCTGCACGACCCCGCGCGGCGCGCCCTCGGGCTCGTGGACGTCGTAGACGATCGCGACGCCGTGCGCGTCGATGAACTCGGGCATGAGTGGCACCCTATCGCCCCCGAACCGGCACGGCGATATCCGGGTTCCGTTAGCAAAGCTAATGAGCTAGGCTAATGATTCGAATGGCTAACGAATCACTCTCCTCCGACGCCTCCGAGATCCGCGCGGCGACCTTCCGCCTCTCGCGCCGCATGCGCCAGCAGCGCGCGGTCGCCGAGATGACCGACGGCCAGTTCGCGGTCCTCGCCCATCTCAACACCCTCGGATCGCACACGCTCTCAGCCCTCGCCGCGCGCGAGGGCATCACCGCGCCGTCGATGAACCGCACGGTGAACGGGCTCGAGGAGCTCGGCTACCTCACGCGCACCGAGGATCCGGCCGACCGGCGCCGCGTCGTCATCGCCATCACCGAAGCCGGCCGCACCGTCGTGGCCGAGACCACGCGCCGCCGCGACGAATGGCTCGGCCGCGTGCTCGCCGGGCTCCCGCCCGAGGACCGCGCCGTGATGCGCCGCGCCGCCGAGATCATCCTGCGCGAGGTCGAGCGCGACCCCCGCCTCGCCGCCGAGCCGCAGGCCGCGCCCGATCCGGCGGATCCGGGTCGCGAGGCCGCGCAGGACGGAGGCCGGCCGTGAACGCGATGTTCCGCTCCTTCGCCTCGTTCAACTACCGGGTCTGGTTCCTCGGCGCCCTCGTGTCGAACATCGGGTCGTGGATGCAGTCGACGGCGCAGAGCTGGGTGGTGCTCACCTACCTCACCGACAACGACGCGGGCGCGATGGGCCTGACCATGGCGCTGCAGTTCGCGCCGCCGCTGCTGCTCGTGGGCGTCACCGGCTGGGTCGTCGACCGCTTCGACCGGCGCCTGCTGCTCATCGTCACGCAGCTGCTGCTGGGCGTGCTCTCGGTCGCGACCGCCGTGCTGCTGCTGAGCGGCCTCATGACGCTCGGGATGATGTACGCCTTCGCGTTCGCGATGGGCATCGTCGCCGCCTTCGACAACCCGGCTCGGCAGACCTTCGTGACCGACATCGTGCGGCACGAGCTCGCCTCGAACGCCGTGGCGCTCAACTCGGCCTCGTTCAACAGCGCGCGCATGCTGGGCCCGGCCGTGGCCGGCGTGCTCATCGTCGCGATCGGATCGGGCTGGGTGTTCCTGCTGAACGCCGCGACGTACCTCGCGATGATCACCGCCCTCCTGCTGATGCGCACGCACGAGCTGCAGCCGCGCGCCGAGCAGAAGAA
Source organism: Microbacterium sp. NPDC003461 (assembly GCF_053588335.1). Lineage (NCBI taxonomy): Bacteria > Bacillati > Actinomycetota > Actinomycetes > Micrococcales > Microbacteriaceae > Microbacterium > Microbacterium sp. NPDC003461. The sequence goes on from NZ_JBSFPT010000008.1 coordinate 64,806, forward strand.
CCGCTCGCGCCTCAGCGACGGGTTCCGCTACGTGCGCACCCGGCCCGACCTCATCGTCATCTTCGTGATGATCTTCCTGATGGGGGCGCTCGCGATGAACTTCCCCATCTACGCCTCGACGATGGCGCTCGAGTTCGGCCGGGAGGCCGACGGCTTCGGCCTGCTCAGCTCGATCATCGCGATCGGATCGCTGGCCGGCGCCCTCATGGCGGCGCGCCGCGATCGCGCCCGGATGCGGGTGGTCATCGCCGCGACGGGGGGCTTCGCCGCGATCGCGTTCCTGTCGTCGCTCATGCCCACCTACTCGCTCTACGCCATCGTCATCGTCGGCATCGGCTTCGCCACCGTGACCATGCTCACCACCGCGAACGGCTACGTGCAGACGACCACACCGCCCGCCGTGCGCGGGCGCGTGATGGCCATCTACATGGCCATCCTCATGGGCGGCACGCCCGTGGGCGCGCCGATCGTCGGCTGGATCGCGGCGGAGTGGGGCCCGCGCGCGGCGATCAACACCGGCGCCCTCGGCGGCCTCATCTCGTGCCTCATCGGGCTGACGTGGCTCATCGCGTCGGGGCGCATGCACCGCCACGAGCACCGCCGCCTCGGCTTCTCGATCGATGAGACCGTGTCGATCCCCGTCATCACGAAGCCGGGACCCGGGCCCGAGGAGTTCAGCGAGGAGATCGCGAGCACGACGCCCATCTCGATCGCCGACGACGATCCGGACGCCGAGCCGGCCCCGCGCCGCGCCTGACCCGCGTCAGCGGGCGAGGACCACCTGCAGCTGCTCCACGGCCCAGTCGAGCTCGGTGGCGCGGATGACCAGAGGCGGGGCGATGCGGATCGTCTGGCCGTGCGTGTCCTTCACGAGCACGCCGCGGGCCAGCAGCGACTCGGCGACCTCGCGGCCCGTGCCGTACGCGGGGTCGATGTCGACGCCCGCCCACAGCCCGGCGCGGCGGTAGCCCGCCACCCCGTGCGCGATGAGCGCGTCGAGACGCGTGCCGAGGTGCTCGCCGAGGGCCCGCGCGCGCTCCTGAACGGTGCCCTCGCGCAGCAGCTCGACGACCGCCAGGCCCACGGCCGCCGCGAGCGGGTTGCCGCCGAAGGTCGAGCCGTGCTCGCCCGGGCGGATCACGCCCAGCACGTCCTCGTCGGCCACGACCGCCGAGACGGGCAGGATGCCGCCGCCCAGCGCCTTGCCGAGCAGGTACACGTCGGGCACGACGCCCTCGCGGTCGCACGCGAACGTCTCTCCGGTGCGCCCGAGGCCCGACTGGATCTCGTCGGCGATGAAGAGCACGTTGCGCTCGCGCGTGAGCGCGCGCACCTCGCGCAGGTAGCCCTCGGGCGGGATCACGACGCCGCCCTCGCCCTGGATCGGCTCCAGCAGCACCGCGACGGTGTCGTCGTCGATCGCCGCCGCCAGCGCCGCGGCGTCGCCGAACGGCACGGCGGCGAATCCCGGCGCGTAGGGACCGAAGTCGTCGCGCGCGTCCGGGTCGTCGCTGAAGCCGACGATCGTCGTCGTGCGGCCGTGGAAGTTGCCGTGCGCGACGACGATCTTCGCGCGGTCGGCGGGCACGCCCTTCACACGGTAGCCCCACGCGCGGGCCACCTTGATGCCGGTCTCCACGGCCTCGGCGCCCGTGTTCATCGGCAGCACGAGGTCCTTGCCGCACAGCTCGGCCAGCGCGGCCGCGAACGGCTCGAGGCGATCCGAGCGGAACGCGCGGCTCGTGAGCGTGACGCGCCCCAGCTGCTCCGTCGCCGCGGCGACGAGGCCGGGGTGGCCGTGCCCGAAGTTGAGGGCGGAGTAGCCCGCGAGCAGGTCGAGGTAGCGGCGCCCCTCGACGTCGGTCACCCACGCGCCCTCGCCCGAGGCGATCGTGACGGGCAGGGGCTTGTAGTTGCGCGCGACGTGCGGCTCGGCCGTCATCGGGCGCCGCCCCGCAGCTCGAGCGTGCAGCACTTGATGCCGCCGCCGCCGAGCAGCAGCTCGGACAGATCGATCAGCACCGGGTTGTAGCCGCGCTCGCGCAGCTGCGCCTCGAAGCCGGTGGCACGCGGGGAGATGAACACGTTGCGGCCGTCGCTGGCCGAGTTCAGGCCGAACACCGCGCCGTCGGCGTCGGCGACGCGGATCGCGTCGGGGAAGCGGCGCTCCAGCTCGGCGCGGCTGGCGTCGTCGAAGGCGCCGGGCAGGTAGGCGATCGTGGGCGTCTGGCCCGGCGCGACGACGGGGTCGAGCACGCTCAGCGCGGTGTCGAGGTGGTAGAAGCGCGGGTCGACGAGCGTGAGCGAGACGACCTCGCGGTCGAACACGCGCGCGATCTCGGCGTGGCTGTCGTCGGTCGAGCGGAAGCCGCGCCCCGCCAGGACGACGTCGCCGGCGAGCAGGAAGTCGCCCTCGCCCTCGTTCGTGAACTCCGGCAGCACGACCTCGAAGCCGTGCGAGCGCGCCCATTCGATGAAGGCGGGCTCCTCGCCCTGACGCTCCTCGAAGCGGAAGCGCGGCGCGTAGAAGACGCCGTCGATCACGAAGCCGCCGTTGGCGGTGTAGACCATGTCGGGCAGGCCGGGGACCGGATCGATCAGCTCGACCTCGTGGCCGAGCTCGACGTACGTGTCGTACAGCTTCTGCCACTGCCGCACGGCGAGCGCCGTGTCGGTCGGGTTGGCCGGCTCCATCCACGGGTTGATCGAGTACGACACCGTGAAGTGCTCGGGCCGGCACATCAGGTACCGGCGCGGGTGCTGCGTGCGCTCGGAGGCGGGCGCGACGGCGACGGACATCTGGGACATGGATCGCTCCTCGTCGTGAAAACGGGCGGCGGACGCTGTCCTCGGGCACTGCGGAGTGACTCAACACCTACGCGAATGCACGCCGCACACATTCTGCCACGCGCCCGCTGCGAACCCCCGTCTCACACGGTGGGCGGCGAGTACGCCAGCTGCAGCACGAGGTTGCCGCGGTCGCGCGAGATGTACTGCGCGCGGCCCGGCACCGCGGGACGCGGCTTGACGTTGCCGATCAGCGCGCCCTCCTCGGTGGGGCCCGAGAGCATGATGCCGGGCGCTGCCAGGTCGCGCAGCGTCTGCGTCACCGGCTCGTAGAGGCTGCGCGAGGCGCCGCCGATGCGACGCGCGAACATCACGTGCAGGCCCACGTCGGCGGCCTGCGCCAGCAGCGGCTGCAGCGCGGCGAGCGGGTTGCCGCTCGCCGTGGCGACGAGGTCGTAGTCGTCGACGAGCACGAACGCCTCGGCGCCCGACCACCACGAGCGGTCGCGCAGCTGCTGGGGCGTCACATCCGGGCCGGGCAGGCGGTTGCGCAGGTACTGCGCGAGGCCCGCGATCTCCTGGGTCGCCTGATCCGCGGTCGTGTAGTAGCCGGCGAGGTAGTCCTCCGGCACCTCGGCCAGCAGCGCGCGGCGGTAGTCCACAATGAAGATCTGCGCCTGGGCGGGCGTGTAGAGCCGGCGCACCTCGCCGGCGATGCCGCGCAGGAACGACGTCTTGCCCGATCCGGAATCGCCGAACAGGTACAGGTGCGAGTCGGCGCGCGGATCGAAGCCGACGGGGCCGAGCGCGGCCTCGTCGATGCCGAGCAGGATCGAGCGCTGCAGCCGCTCGTCGGTGGCCGCGGCGCGCAGGTCGTCGAGCCGCAGCATCTCGGGCAGCAGGCGCAGCTTCGGGCCGGGGCGACCCTTCCACGCGGCGCCGACGCGGGCGACGAGGTCCTCGACGCCCTCCGCGAGCGAGTCGTCGTCGGCGACCCCGTCGACGCGCGGCAGCGCGCCGATCATGTGGTGACCGCTCATCGTGAGGCCGCGGCCGGGGCGCTCGCTGGGCACGTTCTTGGCGATGTTGCGGTTGATCTCCGAGTCCATCGGGTCGCCCAGGCGCAGCTCGAGCTTGCTTCCGAACGTGTCGCGGATCTGCGTGCGGAAGTCCATCCAGCGCGCGGTCGTCGCGACGATGTGCAGCCCGAAGGTGAGGCCGCGCGCCGCCAGCGCCTGGATCTCGAACTCCATCTCGTCGAACTCGGCCCGCAGGGTCGGCCAGCCGTCGACGATGAGGAAGATGTCGCCGTAGCCGTCGTCGACGCGCCCCTCGGCGCGCCAGCGCCGATAGGTCTCGATCGAGTCGATGCTGTGCGCCTTGAAGAACTGCTCGCGCGCGTTCAGGATCCCGAGGATCTCGGAGTACATGCGGCGGAGCACGTCGGGCTCGTTGCGCCCCGCGACTCCGGCCACGTGCGCGAGCCGCGACAGCGGCGTGAACGTGCCGCCGCCGAAGTCCATGACGTAGAACTGCACCTCGGCCGGGGTGTGGGTGAGCGCGAGGCCCGCGACGATCGAGCGCGCCATCGTCGACTTTCCGCTGCGCGCGGAGCCGACGATGGCGACGTGCCCGCCCGCACCCGACAGGTCGAGCTCCAGCACCTCGCGGCGCTGCTCGAGCGGGCGGTCGACGATGCCCAGCGGCAGCCGAAGGCGGCCGCGGCGCCGCCACGACGGCGACACGAGCCCGAGCGCGGGGTCCTCGACGAGGTCGCCGAACAGCTCGTCGAACGTGGGCGGCGTCTCGAGCGGTGGCAGCCACACCTGGTGGGCGGCCGGACCCTGCCCCTTCATGCGCTCGACGGCGATGTCGAAGGTGACGCGCGTCTCGGCCGGCTCGCTCGGGTCCACGTACGCCTCGGCGTCGTCCGCGGCCTGCGTGGGCGCGATGACGGGGGCGGCCGTGAACTGCTGCACCTTGACGTCGCGCACCGGCTGATCGGCGCTGCGCTGCGTGCGCCGCCGGGCCTTGGGGGGCGCCGACACGTAGGCGGCGCGGAACTGCGTGAGCGTGGACGCGTCGGACTTCAGGATGCCGTGGCCGCCGCCGCCGGGCAGCTCGAAGGCGTCGGGCACGCCGATGACGGCCCGCGAATCGGCCCCCGAGAACGTCTTCAGACCGATCCGGTACGACAGGTGCGAGTCGAGGCCGCGCAGCTTGCCCTCCTCGAGCCGCTGCGTCGACAGCAGCAGGTGCATCTGCAGCGACCGGCCGAGGCGGCCGATCGCGACGAACAGCTCGGTGAAGTCGGGCTTGGCGGCGAGCAGCTCGGAGAACTCGTCGGCGACGATGAACAGCGCCGGCAGCGGCGCGAGGTCGGTGCGGCCGCCCTTGCGCGCCTTCTCGTAGTCGGCCACGTTGGCGAAGTTGCCCGCGTCGCGCAGCAGCTCCTGGCGGCGCACCATCTCGCCCGTGATGGCGTCCTGCATGCGGTCGACGAGGGTGAGGTCGTCGCCGAGGTTGGTGATGACCGCCGCCACGTGCGGCATGTCGGCCATGCCCGCGAACGTCGCGCCGCCCTTGAAGTCGACGAGCACGAAGTTGAGGTCCTCGGACGAGTGCGTCATGGCCAGCGCGAGCACGAGGGTGCGCAGCACCTCGGACTTTCCCGATCCGGTCGCGCCGATGAGCATGCCGTGCGGGCCCATGCCCTGCTGGGCCGACTCCTTGATGTCGAGGATCATCGGCTGGCCGTCCACGGTGAGGCCGATGGGCACCCGCAGGCGGTCGCGCGCCCGGCGCGGGCGCCACGCGACGGCGGGATCGAAGTCGCGCACGTCCGGCAGGCCGAGCAGGTCGGTCAGCTCGGCCGAGACGGCCTTCTTCGGACCGGCCCCGGTCTCCTCGGCGACCTCGAGCAGCGGGGTGAGCCGGCGGGCGGTGGCCTCGGCGACGCTCACGCTGATGCGGTCGGGCACGGCCGGGTGCGGCGAGACGCCGCGGCGCGCGATGTGCATGATCTCGTGCCCTGATGCCTCGGCGAGCAGCAGGCGCAGCGTGTGCGGGTCGGTCAGCTCGCCCCACGTCTGCGGCAGGTCGAGCACGGTCACCCCGTGCACGCCGTCCTCCGAGGCGATCGGGTGGCCGGCCGGCAGGTGCCCGCCGTCGACGACGAGCAGGAGGTGGTGGCCCGAGACGGTGGTGCCTGGCGCGAAGCGCGGGCGCTCCGAGATGCCGGCGTCGACGAGCCCCTCGATGTCGGCCCACGTGGCGCCGACGAGGCGGGCGGGGCCGACGGCGTCGCGCTCGCGCGCCGAGTGGGCGTGCGGCAGCCACTTCGTCCACTCCCAGTAGGGGAGCGCGTCGGGCGCGGCGAGCACGGCGACCTGCAGCTGCGACGGGTGCACGAACGTCGTCAGGTGCGCGATCATCGCGCGGGCGAGGCCGCGCGCGCGTGCCTCCGATCCGGCGATCTCGATGCGGCAGGTGGAGAGGAGGTCGACGGCGTGCGGCAGCCCGGGCTGCACCTCGTGGGTGAGCACGAAGCTGTGCGCGGCGGAGGCGCTGACCGGGTCGAGCTGCGCGAGGGCGGGCACCGGCGCCTCCTCGAGGTCGAGCGACAGCGGCTGCACCGACGTGCCGATCCGCACGATGTACTGATCCGCCTGGTCCGCGCGCCGCTCCCACACGCGCGAGCCCTCCTCCGCGATGAAGGGCAGCGCCTCGGGATCGGGCAGCACGTACTCGGAGAACTCGCGCTGGCGGCGCGCCGTCTCGCGCACCACCTCGCGCGTCTCGGAGAGGTATGCGAGGTACTCGCGCCGGGTGTTGAGCACGTTCTCGGCGTGCGTCGCCTTCTGGCGCCAGATGTTGCCGCCGACCATGGCGAGCGCCATGAACAGGAACATGCCGCCCATGAGGTAGGTGCGCATCGGGTCGCCGCCCTGATTGAACGACATCAGGGCGATGGCGCCCATGCTGCCCACCATGGGCAGCGCCATCATGAGGGTGTTCGACATGCCCTCGGGCTTGGGCAGCTCGGGCGGTGGCTGGATGATCAGCTGGCCACCCGGCGGTGCCTGCGGCGGACGCTTGGTCGGCGCCGGCATGCTCACGTGTGGTTCCCCCTCCTGCCCGGACGACCCTGCCATAGTATGGCCCCAGGCGGGTCGCGGTTGCACACGCCTTCGAGGATCGGATCGAGAGCGTGGCGGGAACGAGCGTGAATCTCGTGCTCGCGGGGTCGGGCCGGAGGCGCGACCTCGCCGTGCCGAGCGACGTCACGGTCCGGGAGCTGCTGCGCGCGTCGGGACTGGACCCGCTGCGCATGGGCGTGATCGGCCCCGCCGGCGATCCGCTGCCCCTCGACGAGCCCGTCGGCGAAGGCCTGTCCGACGGCTCGCTGCTGTGGGTGTTCGACACGGCCGCCGCGGCCGACGCCTCGCGGGCCGCCGACGAGGCGCAGCGCCGCAGGGCGCGGGCCGGCGGGCACCCCGCGGTGCGCGTGGCCGTGCTCGTCACGCTGGCCGTGGCACTCACGATCGCGGCGGTCCTCCAGCCGCAGACGCCGTGGGCGGCCGTCGCCGCGGCGGCACTCGCGCTCGGCGCGGGCGCTCTCGCCTTCCACCCCGAGGCGGCGGAGAACGATGTGCGCGCCATGCTCGTGCCGATCGTCGCGTTCGCCGCAGGCGCCGTCGCGAGCTCGGGCACCGCGTCGCCGCAGGCCGTGCTCACCGTCGGGGCCGTGTGCGCCGCCACCGCCGCGTGCCTGCGCCACGGCTACGGCCTGCTGCGACGGCAGCCGGTGCTGCCGGTGACGGGCATCTCGGCCGTGACCTGGACGGTCACCGCCGCCGTGCTGGCCGTCTGCTTCCTCTTCGCGCTGCCCACCCACACGCCCGCCGCGCTGCTGCTCGGCGCCGTGCCGCTCGCGTTCCGCGCCCTCACGCCCGCATCGGTGCCGATCGACGAGGAGGATCTGCTCGACATGCCGTTCCTCATCCGCGATGCGCCCGGCGTCCGCGAGACCATGCCGCGGCCGCCGCGGCGCGTGGCGCGCGACGACATCGCCGGCACGATCCGCGAGGCCGGAAGGCGCCGCGACTCGGGCGCGATCCTGCTCGCGGCGATCTCCGCCGTCTCGGCGTGGGCGCTGCTCGACGCCGTGCCGGCCGGCACGGTCGCCGCCTGGTGCGCTCTCGGCGGTGTCGCCGGCGTGGCCGCCTTCCTCGGCCTGACGTCGCGCACCGCGCACCGCGGCATCACCAAGGTCGCCACCGGGGTGGGCGCCACGGCGACCCTCGTGCCGCTCGTGCTCCACGCCGCGCCCCTGTGGCCGCTGCTGCCGTTGCTCCTGGCGCTCGCCCTGGTCGTGTGCGGCCTGATCGCCGTGCTGCTGATCCGACCCGCGCAGGCCGGATGGCGCTCGCTCGGCTGGTCTCGCACGGGCGACATGCTCGAGGTCGCGTTCGTCGCCCTCACGCCCGCCGTGCTGCTCTACGCTTCCGGAATCATCGACGAGATCGGCAGGAGGATCGCATGACGATCGGCTCCGCACCCCCTCAGGACCCGTCGCGTCGGCAGGCGCGCGGCGCCCAGCCGCCCGCTCCGCCGCGGCCGCCCGCGGCGCGCGCCCAGGCGGCGCCGCCGCGCTACCCCACGTTCGACACCCCGCGCTCGCTCGTGCAGGTCCCCGCGGCGGCGGGGCCGGGGCCCCGCATCGCCGCATGGCTGATCGATCTCGCCGTCGTGGCCGTCGTCACGGTCGGCTCCTGGCTGCTGACGGGCTCGGTGCTCGTCACGGTGATCGTGGCCGCCGAGATCCTCGTCGGCCTCGCCGTGTGGGAGGGGCACACGGGATCCACCTTCGGCCAGCTCGCCCTCGGCCTGCGCACGGTGCGCGCCGGCACGGCGGTGTCGGCCGGGGCGCCGCGCGCCTTCCCGCGCGCGCTCGTCTTCGGCGCCTCGCACCTCGTCGTGGTGGGACCTCTCGTGCTGCTGCTCACCGTCATGGCGGATCGCTCGCGCCGGCGGCAGGCGTGGCACGACCGGATCGGCGACCTGCAGGTGATCGACGTGCGCCGCACCGAGTTCGTGCCCGCCGAGCAGGAGCCGCCCTCGCGCGCGGCCGCCCCATACGGCGCGGTGCCGCCGGGAGCCGCGCCCTACGGCGGCACGCAGGGCACCGGCCGCCCGGCCGGGGGCACGACCCCGCGGGCGGCGGGTGCGGGAACCCGCGGCCCGGCGCCCGCGCTCGTCGCGCCGGCGGGCGGCGCGCCTGTCCCGCCTCCGGGGCCCGCGCGGCCGCCCGTTCCGCCGCCGCCCCCGGCGCCCGAGCCCACGGCCTCCCCCGCCCCGACGGCGGCCGTGGCCCCCGCGGTCCCGCCGGCGGTTGCCGCCCCCATGGACGCGAGCCCGCCCGCGCGGCGCCGGTCGCTGCCTCAGGAGCCGGTGGCCGAGCAGAGCGCCCGCACCGAGGAGGAGGCGGGGCTGCCGCTGCACACCATGCTGCCGCGCGAGGCGGTCACCCGCTTCGGACAGCCCGAGCGACGCCGGCGCTCCTCGTCCGGCGCCGCCTCGGCGCCCTCCGGGCCCGTGCCCGCGTTCCGCACCGACGACGGCACGGTGACCCCCGTCGACCGCCTCGGCTACATCGGCCGCCGCCCGTCGGCGCCCGACGAGCACCCCGACGCGCTCCTCGTGACCGTTCCCGACGAGGACCGCTCGGTCTCCCGCTCGCACGGCCGCTTCGGCGTGACGAACGGTCAGCTCTGGTACGAGGACCTGGGATCGGGCAACGGCTCGATCCTCGAGCTGCCCGACGGGCGCTCCACGACGCTCACGTCGCACCAGCGCGTGTCGCTGCCCACCGACTCCAAGCTCATCATCGGCTCGCACACCGTGCGCATCGTCGAGCACCGGGGCTGACCCACCCCCGGTCCGCACGAGGCCAGGAGCCGCGCCCGACGGGCATGAGAAAGGCCCGGGACCACGTGGTCCCGGGCCTTCTGCTCACGTCACCAGGCGAGCTCGTCGCGGTCCTTGTCGTCGCCGCGACCGCCCGAGCGGCCGAGGGCGCCGAGGTCGGTGACGACCTCTTCCTCGTCAAGCTGCATGGCGATCAGGTCGAGCGAGTCGCGCCTCTTCTTGCGGTCGCTGCCCGCGCCCGCACCGCCGGCCATGACTCCGCCGCCGGTCGCGCCGCGCGCGGCGGCGCCCGCGCCGGCCGCGCCGCCCGTGCCTGCGGCTCCGGCGCCACCGCGACCCGCGGCTCCGCCGTTGCCCAGCACGCCGCCGTGGCCTGCCTTGCCGCTGAGCCCGCCGCGCGTTCGCGGTGCGCGCGAGCCGTTGCCGCCACCGGGTGCCGCGCCGCCAGCCATCACGCCGCCCGCGCCCACGCCGCCGACGCCGGCACCGCGAGCGCCCGCGGCGCCTCCCGCGCCGGCACCGCCGACGCCTGCGCCGGCGGCGCCCGCACCGCCGAAGATGCCGGGGCCGCCGGAGATGCGCGCCGCGACGCCGGCGCCGATCGCTCCGCCGCCGAGGGCCGCGCCGATGCCCACGCCGCCTCCGTTCGCGCCGCCGCCGACGCCACCGCCGATCCCGCCGCCGAGACCACCGCCGATGCCGCCCGCACCGGGCACCGTCGGCGCGCCGGGCGTGAGGCCGCCGTCGATGCGGATGGGGCCGCCCTCGATGTCGCCGATCCCGATGCCGCCGGGAGGAACCGTGCCTCCCGGCCCGGGTAGCGACGGAACGGTCGGCGAGGGAAGCGGGTAGTCCGGAAGCGTCTGACCAGGCGTCGGGACCGTCGGCGTCGACGGGGTCTGCGGGAACGTGCCGCCGTGGATCGGATCCATCGGCCGCACCTGACCGCCGCCGTATCCGCCGCCGCCCGGCACGCCGCCGCCGTACCCGCCACCGGGGCCCAGCAGTCCGCCGGTGCCGCCGGTGCCGATCGGCTCAGGGGTCGGACCGGGGATCGGATCGGGGGCATCCCGCGGCGGAAGATCAGTGTCGACAGGCTCCGGCAGCGAGGCTCGGGCGTTGTTCATGCCCCTCTCGAATTCACCGAGCGCCCTGGCCGCCGCTTCCTCCCGCCGTCGCTCATTCTCGCCGATGAGCCAGTCCGCCGCGATGTCGCCCGCGACGTACCCGAGCGGCCCCGCGAAAACCGTGCCTCCAGTCTTGAGGGCGATCTCGATCGTGTTGCGATCGCTCTCCGAGAGGTCGGTACCGGGCAACGACTCGAGCGCCGCAGCGGCGTCGCCGAACGCGCGCGTGGCCGTGGTCCACGCCGGGGTGTGACTGCCCAGATTCGTCCTCAGATTTTCGAGCTTCGCCGCCAGCGCGTCGAGCCGATCGCCGGATGCGTCCGCGATCTTCCCCGTGAAGCCGGGAGCGCTCCGCACATTGCGGATGGCAGTGACCACATCGTCCAGAGCGGCCTTCGTGTCGTACACCCGGTTGCTGAGCGCCTCGCGCGCGTCGCCATTGTGATACGTCGCCGCAAGAGCGCGGAGGCGCTCCTCATTCGTCCCCGCCATCTCAGGCCTCCAGTGTGTCGATCGTGGCGTTCACCGCGGCAAGGAACTCCTGCGCCATGGCGGCATCGGCGTCTTCGACGTCCTCCAGCGCGGCGCGGAGCTGCTCCGCGATGTACAGAGCCTCTGCCCGCGCCTCGGAGAGAAGCTGCACACCCGCTGACATGTTCTTGGTGAACCGTGCGCGGAAGTCCTGCGACATCTGGTCGTTCGCCCACACCGTCGCCGTCAGCTGAGCGTCTGCGCCGCTCAACTCTCCACGCGCGAAGGTGATCGTCTCCGCAAGCTCGTTCAGCCTGCTGACCTGATCCGCGATCTGATCGCGATCCGCGCCGAGTTCCTGACTCATCGTTCCCTCCCCGATTCGTCCAACGTGGGCAATGCTAGGGGCTGGCCCGCTCCATGCCTATGGAGAGAACTACCCACTCTGCGTCAGCGAGGCGGTTGCGCCCCGGGGCTCGCCCCCGCGCCGGGAGGTGGGGGCTGCTGCCCGTACGTCCCCGGCGGGTATGAGCCTTGCGGCGGCTGGCCGTAGTAGCCCTGCGGCGGGTGCGGCCCAGGCACCGGCTGCCGCTGCTTGCGACGCGCGGCCAGCACCACGACCAGCACGATCACACCGACCAGCACCACCCCGCCACCGAGTAGCCCCAGCACCAGACCCATCGGGAACGGCTCACCCTCGGAGCCGCCGCCGGCGCCCTCATCAGAGTCGGCTCCCGCGGCGGGGGCATCCCCGATCGGCGGATCGATCGGGTACTCGTTGAATTCGCCCGAGTACACGCCGGCCTCGTACTGCGCGGGCGTCGGCACGCCCTCGGCGGTGATCAGCGGGTTCTCATCTGGGAACTGGGTCGGGTCCGTCGCCAGCAGACGCGGCAGATCGATGAACCCGTACCCCTCCTCGTCCGTGTGCACCGGATCGGGATTCGCGTGCGAGGCCGTGTGGATGAGCGACTGCAGAATCTGATTCGACGTCGCCTCCGGCCACTTCTGCATCGCCAGGGCAAGGCTGCCTGCGGTGAACGGCGCGGCAAGCGACGTGCCGCTCATCAGCATGGGCCGGTCCCAGGTGCCCGCATCGCCGCGCTGATACGTCAGCGAGCCGTCGCCCGGAGACACGATCGTGAGCCACGGCGCGATCACGGGGTCGTCCCTCACGCCGCCGGGGCCGAAGCTCTCCACCGAGACGGCGCCGTTGAACGAGGCGGTGGTGCTGCCATCGCCGAGCTCGTTCGTATCCGCTCCCGCGTTGCGATTGGAGGCGACAACGATCACACCCGCCTTGACGGCCTGGATCAGCGCGGTTGCGAACTGCCCGTCGACGCCCTGCCCGCTCGTGAAGAGGATGATGTCGGCACCGCGCTCGACAGCGTCACGCACGTTCTGGACGCTGTACTCCTCGTCTGTCGCGCAGAGGGGCACGTCATCTCCCTGGCCGTACACGGCGGTGTACACGAGCACTTCGGCGCCCGCTGCAACGCCCGGGATGCCCGGGTTTCCGCCCACCGGCTGGCCGTTGCCCGCGAGCATCGTCGCGACATCCGTGCCGTGCTGCGCGGTGGCGCCATCATCCAGAATCGGCACCTCCTCCCCCGAGGCGCACTCGGTAGCGCCCGCGCCGACGATGTTCGCTCCCCGCAGCGCCGGCGCATCGGCATTCACGGGCGTGTCCATCAGCGCGATCGTCACGCCCTCGCCCGTCACCTCCGCATGCGCGGCCGCGACCCCGGCATCCGTGTACCACCACAGGCCGCTCTCATAGTCCGACGCCGCACCCGCCGGCGCCGCCGCCCCCAGCAGCAACACCAGACCCGCAGCGGCCGCCGTCATCCGCCTCACACCACGCTTCACGCGCCCACCCTTCCGCTCACGCGACAGACGTCCCGGCGACCCGCATCGCACGAGCAGTGCCGGCACGCCGTCATGAGCAACCTACCCAACTCCCCCGCGAATGGGGCGGGCAGCCGTGCCCATCGCGACCGCGCGACACCGCCGGTACGATCGGACGCTCCTACCCGCCCTGCCCGTGCGGCGCCTGCGGCGGCCTGGGCGGAGGTGGGTACTGGCCCTGCGGCTGCTGCCCGTAGGCGGGCGGCGGGTATTCGCCCTGCGGCGGCTGGCCGCCGTAGTATCCCTGCGGCGGGTGCGGACCGGGCACCGACTGCCGCGGCTTGCGGCGCGCGGCGAGCACCACGACCAGCACGATCACCCCGACCAGCACCACCCCGCCACCGAGCAGCCCCAGCACCAGACCCATCGGGAACGGCTCGCCCGCCGAGCCGGCACCGTCATCGCTGCCCTCGCCCGGTACGGGCCCCGCAGCGGGGGCCTCCCCGATCGGCGGATCGATCGGGTACTCACCGAATTCGCTCGAGAACACGCCGGCCTCGAACTGTGCGGGCGTCGGCACGCCCTCGGCCGCAATGAACGGGTTCTCGTCGGTGAACTGGGTCGGGTCCGTCTCCAGCAGTCGCGGCACGTCGATGAACCCGTACCCCTCCTCGTCCGTGTGCACCGGATCCGGGTTCGCGTGCGAGGCCGTGTGGATCATCGACTGCAGGATCTGATTCGACGTCGCCTCCGGCCACTTCTCCATCGCCAGCGCCAAGGCTCCGCCCGTGAACGGCGACGCGAACGACGTCCCCGCCAGAAGCTGCGGCTCGTCCCACGCGCCCGCGTCGCCGCGCCGATACGTCAGCACAGTGTCGCCGGGAGCCACGATCGCCACCGACGGCGACACCACCGGCTCATCCCGCGAACCACCGGGACCGTGCGTCTCCACGCCCACGACACCGTTGAAGGTGGACACCTCCATACCGGGCGGGTACACATCGCCGAAGTTGTCGTGCGCCGCCGTGACGATCACGCCGGCGTTGATCGGGCACGGATGTTCGCGCCCGCCAGCGCCGGCGCATCCGCGTTCACCGGCGAATCCATCAGCGCGATCCTCACGCCCTCACCCGTCGCCTCCGCGTGCGCGTCCGCGACCCCGGCATCCGTGTACCACCACAGACCGCTCTCGTCGTCCGACGCCGCACCCGCCGGCGCCGCCGCACCGAGCAGCAGCAGCATCACGCCCGCAGCAGCAGCCGCCATCCGCCCCGTTCGGCGGGGGCGACGCCCAGTGCGCACGCTCATCTCGATCCCTCCGGAGCCTGGCGTGGCGCGGAGGACTCCCGCGCCGCCCGCTCCTGACGTTCCCATCGCTTCCGGCGCGCACGACGGAGGACGACCGTCCACAGCACGATGACGGCGAGGAGGACCACCCCGCCACCGATCGCGCCGATCAACAGCGCCTCGTCGGACGGGCGGTTGTTCCCCCACCGGGAGTACCACAGGGAATCCGACTCCGTGGCCGCCGTCGCAAGCAGCGTCGGCAGCGCCGCGGCCATCACGGCCGCCCCATACGCCAGCTCACCCTTCATGGGCCGCCTTCCCGTCTCGCGCTCGCGCGCCGATGATGCCACGCGTCCGAGCCCCGTCCGGCGCCGGACGCGAAGATGGGCGGCGCCCGCTCACGCGGACACCGCCCATCTGGTCAGCCTGAGGCTCAGGCGAAGCGCTTGGCGTTCGCCTGCTCCGTCTGCTGGAACTGCTCGCCGTCGCGCTGCACCTGCTGGCCGATCTGCGTCAGCAGGATCTTCATGTCCGCGATCGCCTGGTTCCAGTTGCGCTGAGCGATCTGGTACGACTCGGACGCCGAACCCGACCAGTCCGAGCGGAGCGGCGCGAGCGCGCGGTCCATGTCGGCCAGGTGGGACTCGATCGTGCTGGCGCCGGACGAGATGTCGGCCGCGGCGGTGGCGATGCCACCGAAGTTCGCCTTGAAGGTCATGATTCTCTCTCCCTAGGTTCCGGTCAGCCCAGACGGCTCTGAAGGTTGCTCATCGCCGACGCCGACGTGTCGTCGGACGTCGTGTAGCCCACCTGCGAGGACTTGAGGTTGGCCTCGAACGCGTCGAGGTTGTCGGTGATCTTCTTGGCCTGGGCGCGCCAGGCCTGCATGAGCGACGTGAAGGCCGTCGCGGCGGAACCCTGCCACGACGCGCCGATGCCGGCGAGCTTGCCCTCCAGCTGCGTGATGTCGGTGTTCAACTGAATCTTCGCCTGCGCGACGATCTGAGCGCCGCGCTCAATAGCACCATCTGCGGCGGAAACCTCGTTGGCCATATTCATCTCCAAGTTCTGGGGCGACGTATGTCACCCGGTCATGGACCCCTCGGATCCCCCCTACGGGAACCATCACCGGATGCCCGGCGACGCGACCCACCATACAGAGACGCCCAAGGCGGACCAATGGGTACCACTCCCCATCGGACGCGTCCCTATACTGAGTGCGGCGCTGGGACACAGGGGAGCGGATGAACGAACGCGACGGAGGCACCGCAGTGGCGGCGCCTCAGCTGCTGAAGCTCACGATCCAGTCAGGCGAACGCCGCGTGGACGTCGCGCTTCCCGGCGGGGTCCCGGTCGCCGAGATCGTGCCGTCGGTCGCGCAGCGCCTGCGGGTGCTCGACCCCGTCGACGCGCACGCCGGCTACTGGTTCGTGCGCTCGGACGGCGAGCGGCTCGACCCCGACCGCTCGCTCGTGGCGCAGCGGGTGCAGGACGGCGATGTGATCGCGCTGCAGGTCGGCGCCGACTCGACCCCGCCCAAGACCTACGACGACATCGTCGAGGCCGTCGCCGACGTCGTCGAGGAGCAGGCGAAGCCCTGGACGCCCGCCGACACCGTGACCACCACGACCGTGACGGCGTCGGTGCTGCTGACCGTGGCGGCGCTGCCCGTGCTCGTCGCCGAGCTCGCGGGCGAGCACTCGCTCATCGCGCCGATCGGCACCGGGCTGGCCGCCGTCCTGCTGCTCATCTGCGCGACCGTGCTCGAGAAGATCGGCACGCCGCCGCAGGCGCCGGTCGCCCTCGTGCAGGTCGCGGCGCTGCACGCGGCCGTCGCGGGGTTCACCGCCCTGGGCGTGGCTCCCGGCTGGGGCCTGCCGACCGCCCTGGCGGGCGCGGGCGCCGCCCTCGTCGGCGGCGTCGCCATGCTGCTCGTGTCCAAGCCGCGCGAGTACTCGCTCATCCCCCTCGTCGTCGGCGGCGTCATGGGCCTGTCGGGCCTCGTCGTCTTCCTCACCGGCGCCGCGCCGGCGTCGATCCTCGCGATCGCCCTCGCCGCCGCCGGCATGGCCGGCCTCGGCATCCCGTGGCTCGCGCTGGCATCCACGTCGCTGCGGGTCGCGTCGGCGCGCGACGACTCGGAGATCTACGCCGCACCCGCGGAGGTCTCGCGCGCGCAGGTCGCCGAGCGCTACGCCATGGGCCACCGCTTCCAGGTCGCGCTGCGGATCGCGACGGGCGCGATCGCGCTGCTCGCCACCGCCCCCGTCGTCGCATCCGGCCTGCCGGGCCTGGCCCTGGCCGTCTTCACGTACGTGGCCCTCGTGCTGGGCGTGCGACAGGTGTTCTCGCGCGCCGACATCGTCGCGGTGACGGCCACCGCCATGGTCGGCGCCGTGCTCACGGTCTTCGTCGCCGTCACCGCGTTCCCCGATTGGAGCACGGGGCTCATCATCGTGCTCGCGGTCGTGGCCGCCGCCGTGATCGGGCTCGGGCTGCTCGCCCCGAAGAAGCGTCTCTGGCTCGACCGCGTCGCCGACCCGGCCGAGATCGTGACGATCGCGCTGCTGCCGCCGCTGGCGATCCTCGTGGGCGGGTGGTTCTGACGCATGGCGTCGAAGCAGGAGCTCATCCAGGCGCACCGCTTCAGCCGGCGGCGACTGCTGACGGCCTTCACGAGCGGCGCCCCCGGCGGGCGTGAGCTGGCGCCGGCGAAGCCGCTGCGCGGCGTGGTCGTCGGCCTCGCGCTGGCCGTGCTGACCGCGGTCGGCACCCTCGTCGTCGGCTCGTTCACGGGCACGCTCCCCGACGGCTGGAAGGACGCCTCGGTGGTCGTCGTGAAGGGCGAGGGCACGCGGTACGTCGCCATCAACGGCACCCTCTACCCCTTCCTCAACCTCGCCAGCGCCCGGCTCGCGACCGGATCGTCCGACATCCTCGAGGTGACGGCGGATCAGCTGGCCGGCATGCCACGCGAGTCCGCCCCGATCGGGATCGCCGACGCCCCCGACGCGCTGCCCGAGGCCGAGCGCCTGATCGACGCCGCCTGGACCTCGTGCGTCTCGGACGAGATCGGCCGCGCGATCGCGGGCGAGACCGTCTACGGCGAGGACGGCAACCCGATCGAGGCGGCTCCGTCCACCCGCATCGCGACAGCCGGCGTGCCCGGCACCGCCCCCGTCGCCGACATCGTGCTCGACCCGGCCGGCACCGCGTACTACGTGACCGGATCGATGCGGTACGAGATCCCCGCGCAGGTCGAGGCCATGAGCCTGGCCCTGCAGGTGACGCACCAGCCGCGCACCGTCAACGCCAACTGGCTGAACCTGCTCGACCAGGGCACGCCGCTGCGCGCCCTCTCGTTCGACCGCCTGGGTCAGCCTGCCGAGGACACGGACCTGCGGGTCGGGCAGATGGTGCAGACGCAGGACGCGGAGGGCGCCGTGACGGGCGACTACATCGTCACCGACGACTCGCGGCTCGTGCGCCTCAACGCGTTCGCGCGCGAGCTCGCCGCGATGTCGGTGAGCGAGGATCCGACGCTCCAGGAGCCGGTCACCATGAGCGTGACCGAGGCGGGACCGCTCATCTCGGAGGAGAGCGCGATCCCGGAGGACTGGCCCACCTACCTCGCGGCCCCGGCCGAGGGGGCGACGTGCGTGCGCATGGAGCCCTCGGAGTTCCCGGCGACCGACGGCGCCGAGGTGCTGCGCCCCACCGTGACGGTGAGCGCCGCTCCGGCCGACCTCACGCCCGGCCCCGTCGTCGAGCCCGGCGGCGGCGCCCTCGTCGACGCCGTGTCGGCCGGCGGCGGCGACGCCTTCGGCTACATCTCCGAGAACGGCGTGTACTTCCCGATCGCGACCTTCGCCGACGTCGAGCGGCTCGGGTACGCGCGCGATGACATCGTGATCGTCCCCGCCGGCTGGGCGCGGCTGTTCCCCATCGGCCCCGAGCTCAGTCAGGACGCCACGGGAGTGGTGGCCTCGGAGGGCTCGTGAGCCGGCGCGGGCCGATCGGCGCACTGGCCGTCGCCCTCGCCGTCGGCGGGCTCGCGGTCGCACCGGCGCAGCCGGCCGTCGCGCAGACCGAGGAGCCGTGCCTGCAGGCGCAGCCGCTCATCGAGGGCTCCGGCAACTCGCTCGTCGAGCGGCTGGGACTCGAGAAGGCCTGGCAGGTCACGCGCGGCGAGGGCGTGACGGTCGCCGTCGTCGACAGCGGCGTCGACGCCGACAACGCGCACCTGCGGGGCGCGCTCGCGGGCGGGCAGACGACGTTCGCCCCCGCCCCCGGCCAGAACCCGTCCGTCGACCCCGGATCGGACCTGTACGGGCACGGCACGGCGGCCGCCGGTCTCATCGCGGCGCGCAGGATCGACGGCTCCGACGTGGTGGGCGTGGCCCCCGCCGCGACCGTGCTGCCGCTGCGCGCGTTCCAGGTGCCCTCCACCGAGGACGACCAGAACGTGGGCCCCTCCGCCGCCTCGGTGGCGAACGCGATCCGGATCGCGGCCGATCAGGGCGCGCAGATCATCAACCTCTCGCTCTCGCAGGCCGCGCCGAGCGGCGAGATCCAGGGTGCGGTGCAGTACGCGCAGGACCGGGGCGCGCTCATCGTGGCCAGCGCCGGCAACCGCGGCACGAGCGAGGACGACGCCGACGGCGTGCGCTACCCCGCCGCGTACGACGGCGTGCTCGGCGTGAGCGGGGTGACCCTCGCCGGGGAGTGGGACTTCGGGGCGTCGTTCGCCGGCGAGCACGTGGACGTCGTGGCGCCGGGCCAGGGGCTGCTCGCGCCGTGGTGCGGTGGCGGCGACACGTCGCTGGGCGACGAGGTGTCGGCCAGCTGGGCCACCGCGGTCGTCTCGGGCATCGCGGCGCTCGTGGCGTCGGCGCACCCCGACGAATCTCCCGAGCAGTGGGCGCACCGGATCATGGCGACGGCGCTGCGGACCACGCCCGACGCGCGCAAGGACACCGTCGGCTGGGGCGAGGCGCGCCCCTACGAGGCCGTCGCGTTCGTCGACGACGGCGGCGTGCCCGGCCCGGACTCGCCCACGTACGAACGGCCGGCCGACGTCGTCATCGACGACAGCGAGATCCGCATCGAGGCGCCCCGCGATCCGCTCGCCGGCGCGAGGGAGATCGTGGCCTGGACGCTCGCGGGCGGCGTGGCGGTCTCGCTCACCGCGCTCGTCATCGGCCGCCTCGGCACGCGCCGTCCCGTCCGCCGCCGCTGAACGCGTTGTCCTTTTTTGATCTGCGCCGCTCGGGCACCCGCTTCGCGGGTGCCGCTCGCCCGGCGATCCGCCGGTCGATCATGAACTCGAACATCGGCACCTTGTGGTCCATGAG
>NZ_JBSFPT010000009.1:0-81044 GCF_053588335.1 Microbacterium sp. NPDC003461
CCGGCCATCAGGAGCGGCATTGCTGCGAGCATCCAGATCATCGCCGCATTCAGCACGATGTGCCCGACCAGCTCCACGCGATGCGGGAACCCGTGCACGCGAGTGGCGCCCGCGAAGCGGGTGCCCGAGCGGCGCAGATTCAAAAAAGAACAGCGCAGATCTTAAAGAATCAAGCGCTCTTCCGCGTGCGGCGGGCGGCGAGCTCGTCGACGGGGTCCGGGGCGGTGGGGTCGAACTCGACGAGCGTCGACTCGACCTCGCGCAGGACCTTGCCCACGGCGATGCCGAAGACGCCCTGGCCGCGGCTGACGAGGTCGATGACCTCATCGTTCGATGTGCAGAGGTACACCGAGGCGCCGTCGCTCATGAGCGTCGTGCCCGCGAGGTCCTCGATGCCGGACGCACGCAGCTGCTCGACCGCCGTGCGGATCTGCTGCAGCGAGATGCCCGTGTCGAGCAGTCGCTTGACGAGCTTCAGGACGAGGATGTCGCGGAAGCCGTAGAGGCGCTGCGATCCGGAGCCGCTGGCACTGCGGATGGTGGGCACGACCAGCTCGGTGCGGGCCCAGTAGTCCAGCTGCCGATAGGTGATGCCCGCGGCACGCGCGGCGACGGCGCCGCGGTAGCCCATCTGCGGGTCCAGCTCCGGGAGACCGTCGGTGAAGAGCAGGTCGACGGCGAAGCCGGGCTCACCGGTCGGAGTGCCTGCGTTCATGTGTCCCCCTCGTGGTCCGATTCGACCTTCCCAACGTACGCCCCCGCGTGTGCCCCGGCAACGACATCCGGCCGCGCGCGGGTGGCGTGTCGCGAGCCGTTATCGAACGGTGACGATCAGTCGAGCAGGCGGCTCAGCGCCGACTTGACGAAGATCGCCCGCACCTCGTCCAGGCGCGCGGCCAGCTCGGGCGCGAGCTCCGCCGCGGTCGCGCGGGAGCGGGCGTCGGTGCGGCGGCGCACGGTCGACAGGGCCGTCTCGACGAGCGACACCTGGCGCTCGGCGCTCTGGCGCAGGCCGCGCACGTGCCGCGGCTCGATGCCGTGGCGATCGAGGGCGACGAGCGCGCGCATCAGCGCGACGGCCTGCTCGTCGTAGGTCTCGGCCGGCGTGAGCACCCCGGTGCTCACCGCGTCGTTGAACAGCTGGGGGGCCGCGCCGGCCTCGGCCAGCAGGTCGGCCCTGCTGTAGCGGCGCTCGGACGGGTGGATCGACGGCGGCGCGACCGGCGTCTGCACGTCGCGGCCCGCGTCGACGTCGGCGAGGTGCTCGCGGATGACGCTGAGCGGCATGTAGTGATCGCGCTGCAGGGTGAGCGCGAAGCGCAGCCGCTCCAGATCGTGGGGAGAGAACTTGCGGTAGCCCGCGGCCGTGCGCTGCGGGCTGACGATCCCCTGCATCTCGAGGAAGCGCAGCTTGCTCGAGGTCAGCTGCGGGAACTCGGGGGTGAGCTTGGCGAGCACCTGGCCGATGCTGAGGAGCGCGCCGTCTCCCGGCTCCCGATGCGGCAGACGGGCGTGGGCAGCCGCCATCAGGCCCCCGTCGCCGGCAGATCCAGCGGCGAGGCGAAGAAGTTCACGCGGAACTTGCCGATGCGCACCTCGTCGCCGTTGCGCAGCACGCCGCGGTCCACGCGCGAGCCGTCGACGTACGTGCCGTTCAGCGACCGCTGGTCGACGATCTCGAAGCCCGCCTCCGTGCGCAGGATCTCGCAGTGGCGACGCGAGACCGTCACGTCGTCGAAGAAGATGTCGGCCTCGGGGTGGCGACCGACGGTCGTCACGTCGCCGTCGAGCAGATAGCGGGCGCCCGCGGTCGGGCCCGAGCGGACCAGCAGCAGCGCCGAGCCCGCGGGCAGCGCCTGGATCGCCTCGAGCTCCGTCTCGCTGAGCTCGCCGTGGAACGGCACGAACGACAGGTCGGACTCGCCGCCGAACGACTGCGTGGAATCGCCAGAGCCGTCGTGGCCGCCGTCGCGTCGCACCGACGCCGCAGAGGTGGGCTGGAACTCCGAATCCGTCACGCTCGATCCTTCCTTTCGTCCAGCGTATCGGATGGACCGCCGGGCGCGGGATCCGTTCGTCCCCCGGATGGCGGACATCTCGACGATCCCGGGCCCACTATCGGCAGTCGCGCCGCCAGCGTTCGCTCAGCCGCCGACCATACGTTCGGTGGCATGTCCGCCACCACCCGTGTCCTGCGCCGCATGCCCGTGCTGGGCGCGACCGTCGCCGTCCTCCTCGCCGCCTCCCTCGCGAGCGCCTCGCCCGCCGCCGCGCACGATACGCTCGTGTCGACGGCTCCGGCGGCGGATTCGACCGTCGAGACGATGCCGGCGGAGCTGACGCTCACGTACAGCGCCGAGCTCATCGACGCGGGCGACGGCACGGCCGTCCAGGTCCTCTCGCCCTCGGGTGCCGACGCGACCGCCGGGGATCCCGTGGTCGACGGCGCCGTCGTGACCGTGCCGCTGGCCGAGGCGGCGGAGGCCGGGGAGTACGCGGTGACGTGGCGCGTGGTCTCGAGCGACGGGCATCCGATCGACGGCACCTTCTCGTTCACCGTCGCCACCCCGAGCGCGCCGCAGCCGAGCCCCGAGCCCACGCAGACCCCGCAGACGCCGGACGAGTCGGATGCCGCGACGGCGACGCCCGTGCCGAGTGCCACGCCCGATCCCGCCGACGGGACCCCGGCCGACGGCGACGGCTTCGTGCGCAACCTGCCGTGGATCATCGGCGGCCTGCTGCTGGCCGCCGGCGGCGGCGCCCTCGTGGCGATCCTCGTCGCGCGTGCCCGACGCGATCGCACCGACGACGCGGACGACGCGCCGCCCGCCGGGCGATAGGCTGAAGCCATGGCTCACTACGACCTCGTCATCCTCGGCGCGGGCCCCGGCGGATACGTCGCAGCCGTGCGCGGCGCACAGCTCGGGCTCTCGGTCGCGATCATCGAAGAGAAGTACTGGGGCGGTGTGTGCCTCAACGTCGGCTGCATCCCCTCGAAGTCGCTGCTGAAGAACGCGGAGGTGGCGCACACCTTCACGCACAAGGCGGACTTCTTCGGCATCTCCGGCGAGGTCTCGTTCGACTTCGGCGCGGCGTTCGACCGCAGCCGCAAGGTCGCCGAGACGCACGTCAAGGGCATCCACTTCCTCATGAAGAAGAACAAGGTCACCGAGTACGAGGGTCGCGGCACCTTCACGGGACCGAAGGCCATCTCGGTGGCGAAGTCCGACGGGTCCACCGAGGAGATCACGTACGAGAACGTGATCATCGCCACGGGCTCGAAGGTGCGCCTGCTGCCGGGCGTCGAGCTGAGCGAGAACGTCGTCACTTACGAGGAGCAGATCCTCTCGCGCGAGCTGCCCGAGTCGATCGTGATCGTCGGCGCCGGCGCGATCGGCATGGAGTTCGCCTACGTGCTGTCGAACTACGGCGTGAAGGTGACGATCATCGAGTTCCTCGACCGCGCCCTCCCGAACGAGGACGCGGAGGTCTCGAAGGAGATCCAGAAGCAGTACAAGAAGTACGGCATCGACATCCTCACCTCGACCGCGGTCAAGACCGTCGAGGACAACGGCTCGTCGGTGCGCGTCACGTACGAGACCCGCGACGGCCAGCCGGGCGAGATCACGGCCGGCAAGGTGCTCATGTCGGTGGGCTTCGCCCCCAACGTCGAGGGCTTCGGCCTCGACAAGACCGGCGTCAAGCTCACGGAGCGCGGCGCCATCGAGATCGACGACTACATGCGCACGAACGTCGACGGCATCTACGCCATCGGCGACGTGACCGCCAAGCTGCAGCTCGCCCACGTGGCCGAGGCGCAGGCCGTGGTCGCCGCCGAGACGATCGCGAAGGCCGAGACCCAGACGCTCGGCGACTACCGCATGATGCCGCGCGCCACGTTCTGCTCGCCGCAGGTGGCCAGCTTCGGCCTCACCGAGGAGCAGGCGCGGGCCGAGGGCCGCGAGATCAAGGTCGCGAAGTTCCCCTTCAGCGCCAACGGCAAGGCCAACGGCCTGGGCGAGCCGATCGGCTTCGTCAAGCTCATCGCCGACGCCGAGCACCTCGAACTCATCGGCGGCCACATGGTCGGCCCCGACGTCTCGGAGCTGCTGCCCGAGCTCACGCTCGCGCAGAAGTGGGACCTCACGGCCGTCGAGGCCGCCCGCAACGTGCACACGCACCCGACGCTCTCGGAGACGCTGCAGGAGGGCTTCCACGGCCTCCAGGGTCACTTCATCAACATGTGATCGATGTCGCAAAGGGCCCGGATCCTCGGATCCGGGCCCTTTCGCGTCGGTGACGTCGGCGGATCAGCGGCCGAGGGCGCGGGCGAGTTTCGAGGCCGACGAGGCGCCGCGGGCGCCGGCGGCCAGCGCCGCCTCCGCCACCGCGGCGAAGAAGGCCTCGCGCGCCGCGGCATCCGCCGGGGCGGCGGGGCCGAGCTCGATCTCCCACTCGTGCCACTCGCGCTCGTCGCCCGCGCGCAGGTCGGTCGTGCGCACGTGGTCGTCGACGAACTCCGCCAGGGTCGCGCCGTGCGCGTCCCGCAGCTCGTAGGCGGTGCGGTCGTTCACGATCCGCGCGAGCGGCTCCAGCGGCGCGGTGGTCCACTGCGCGATCTCGGCGCGCACGGCGTCGGGCACCTCGTCTCCCTCGCCGAGGGGCCAGCCGAGCTCCACGCGAGCGCCGTCCACGAGCGGCCCCTTGATGTGCCAGCCGGCATCGGGCCCGCCGGTGCGCCGGCGCAGCGCCACGCCGGCGCGGCCGAGCGCGAGGTCGGCCGTGTCGAGGTACAGCGCGTCGAGGTGGCGCTCCTCCCCCGGCGTCACCGCGGCCACGCCGGGCACTCCCGTCCAGTCCGGCACCGGGGTGCCGGCGTCCACGTCGAACTTGCGCTCGACCTCGACGAAGCGCGTCGGTCCGGTCATCCCGGCCGCCGCCATCAGCGGTCGGCCGCCTTCGGCTCGTCGTCGTCCGTCGAGTCGATGTCGTTCAGCTCCTGGGCGTAGCGGAACTCCACCTCGGTGGGCCCGTCGCCCTCGCCGGTGTTCTCCGCGTCGCCCTCGCGCCGGTAGACGAGCTGACCCTCCGCGTAGGGCATGATCAGCTGGTCCTGGTCGGTGGAATCCAGGGGCAGGACCTGTCCGTCGAGGGGTCCGCCGTTCAGTCGTGCGATGGCCATGGGCCGAGCCTACCCCCGGCCTCCGCGCGGCGCGCGGGGGTTGCGCCCGCGCGCGTCATGCCTCACGCGCCGCGTTCGCCTCGCGCTCCGCGCTCTCCTGCTCCCTGGCCGTGCGCAGCGCCGCCGTGGCGATGCGCACCTCCCGCTCGGCGCTGCGCACCTTGCGCTGCGCGAGCGTCGTGGCGCCGTAGCGCTCCCCCACGCGATCGCGCTCCTCCGCCATGGTCGTGATGACGTGCGCGCACGCGATCAGGATCACCTGCGCCGAGAAGTTGAGCCACAGCAGCAGCGCGATGAGCGAGGCGAACGACGTGAGCAGGGGGTTCGAATCGGCGCCGCCGACGAAGAGCCCGGAGAGCTGCTGCAGCACCACGAGGCCGGCGGCGCCGACGAGCGACCCGGCGGCCAGCGCGCGCAGCGAGGCGCGCGTGCCCGACAGGAGCGCGAACAGCAGCGCGATGATCACGGCATCGAGCGCGAAGGTCACCGCGATGGTGACGAGGCGCGTCACGACGGCCGCGGTGAGATCGGAGCCGAGGCCCACCCAATCGAGCACGGTCGTCACGAACGCCGATCCGAGGAACGTCACGACGACCGAGGCGAGGAGCAGCACGCCCACGGCCAGTGCGAACAGCAGGTCGCGCAGAGCGAGCAGGATCGGCGAGGTCGTCGCGTTCTCTGTGCCCGCCATCACGCGGATCGCGGTGCGCAGCGTCGTGATCGCCCCGATCGCCGCGCCCACGAGGGCGACGACCGCGATGACGCCCGCCACGGTGATGGCGCCCGGCGCCTTCTGCAGCTCGCTCGCGTCGATCACCCCGCCCTCGCCGATGAGGCCGGGGATGACGTTGTCGACACCGGCCACGAGCGCGTCCCACAGCTCCGGGCGGCCGGAGAGCCAGATCGCCGCGGCGGAGAACCCCAGCAGCACCGCCGCGAACAGCGCGAAGAGCGCCCGGTAGGTCACGCTCGCCGCCAGCACCGGCCCGTTGCTCTCGGAGTAGAGCAGAAGCGAGCGGACGAGCCGCCGCTGCAGCGCCCACGCCAGCACGCGATTCCAGATGCCGATCAGCGCCCCCATGGGGCCAGGCTAGCGTCCGCCGCGCGGCGCCGCCCCCCTTGCGTCAGCCCACGAGGGGCCCTATGCATGCGCCGAGGAGCATGTACGGACCGAACGCGATCCGCGTGCGCGCGTCGGCGCGGCCGGCGGCGACGAGCGCGACCGCGACCACCC
Source organism: Microbacterium sp. NPDC003461 (assembly GCF_053588335.1). Lineage (NCBI taxonomy): Bacteria > Bacillati > Actinomycetota > Actinomycetes > Micrococcales > Microbacteriaceae > Microbacterium > Microbacterium sp. NPDC003461. The sequence continues at coordinate 6,417 of NZ_JBSFPT010000009.1, forward strand.
CGCCCGCGAGGAATCCGGCCGCCGCGCCCAGGGCGAGCGCGGCCCAGCCGTGCCAGCCGAGGAACAGTCCCACCAGCAGCGCGAGCTTGACGTCGCCGCCGCCCATCCCGCCGCTGTCGCGGCCGGCGATCCACAGCGCGGCGTAGAAGCCACCCAGCAGCAGCGCGCCCGCCGCGCCGCCCCCGATGGCGGACGTGCGCCCCGCCAGCAGCGCGGCGACGACGAGCAGCGCCGCGACGACGCCCGTCATCGGCAACACGATGGCGTTCGGCAGCCGGTGCTCGGCCAAGTCGGTGCGGATCAGCGCGAGGCCGCCGGCGCCGAACGCCAGGTACGCCGCGCCCAGCGCGACCGAGGCCGGATCCATCGTCCCTCCCGCGGCTCGCCCATCCGATCCGGACGATCGTAGGCGCGCGGGGCGGGGTGGCACGGATGCCTGTGGGTCACTCCCCCACGCGGTTGCGCAGGCGCATGGCGCGCTCGGCCTCGCGGCGGTCCTGGCGCTCGCGCAGCGTCTGGCGCTTGTCGTACTGGGTCTTGCCCTTGGCCACCGCGATCTCGACCTTGGCGCGGCCGTCGACGAAGTACAGCTTCATGGGCACGAGCGTGTAGCCGCCCTCGGCCGCCTTGCGCGCGAGCTTGGCGATCTCGTCCTTGTGCAGCAGCAGCTTGCGGATGCGCTTGGCCGAGTGATTCGTCCACGTGCCGTTCGAGTACTGCGGGATGCTCACCTGGTCGAGGAACGCCTCGCCGCGGTCGATGTACGCGTAGCCGTCGGTGAGGTTGGCGTGGCCCTCGCGCAACGACTTCACCTCGGTGCCCTGCAGCACCAGTCCGGCCTCGTAGGTCTTCTCGATCGTGTACTCGTGGCGGGCACGGCGATTGAGGGCGATGACCTTCTCGCCCTTCTCCTTCGGCATGCGACACCCGCCCTTCCGCGATCCGGCACCTCGAACGCCGCCCGCCGGATGACGGGCAGCGTTCCAGTCTACTGGATCAGGCGCGCAGCCAGCGGCGGATCGCGAAGCCGGCCGAGGCGGCGGCCAGCACGACGCCGAGCGCGATGATGACGGGGACGACGAGCCACGCCTCGCCCATGCCCACCCACGGCACGGTGCCCATGCTGGTGGCGAGATAGCCGTCGACGCCGAAGCGGACCATCAGCAGCACGGCGACGCTCGCGAGCGCGGCGCCCAGGAACGCCGCGACGACGCCCTCGAGCACGAACGGCGTCTGGATGAAGCGGTTCGACGCGCCCACCAGGCGCATGATGCCGACCTCGCGGCGCCGGGCGTAGGCCGACAAACGGATGGTCGTGCCGATGAGCAGCACGGCGGAGATGAGCATGAGCGCCGCGATGCCCACGGCGATGTACGTCGCGATCGTGAGCGCGGCGAACAGCGGCTCGAGATGCTCGATCTGGTTCGTCACCCCCTCGACGCCCGCGATGCCGGAGAACGCCTCCACGAGCACGTCCGCGTTGCGGGGGTCCTCCGGGTTCACCAGCGTGATGCGGAACGACGCGTTCGTCTGCTCGGGGGTGAGCAGATTCGCCTGATCGGGGAAGTTCTCGGTGAACGACGCGTGCGCCTCCTCGGCGGAGATGTAGGTGAAGCGCTGGATCACCGACGACAGCGTGTCGGAGCGCAGCTCCGCCTCGACGGCCGCGGTCTGCTCCTCCGTCGCGGCGCCCTCCAGGCAGGTCTCCTGCGTGGACAGGGTCGAGCACAGGTAGATCTCGATCTGCGCGCGGTCCTGGAAGTACTCGCGCATCGTGCCGATCTGCGCCTGCATCAGGATCGCGGCGCCCACGAAGGTCAGCGAGACGAACGTGACGAGCACGACCGAGACGACCATCGACGCGTTGCGGCGGAGCCCCGTGAGGACCTCGCCGAGGATCAGTCCGAGTCTCATGCCGTCGGCCCCACTTCGTCCTCGTCGTCACGCCCGAGCCCCAGCCGCTCGGCGAAGCCGAGCTCGGCGACCCGCTCGGCCTGCTCGGCGACGGGGCGCTGCCGCGCCTTCGTGACGTCGGGCGGCAGCGGATCGTCCTCGCCTCCCGCATCGGACCCGGCGGGGCGCGCGGGCGGGATCGGCGCGACACGGGGCGGCTCCGCGGGGCGCGCCGGGCCGGCCGCGGGCGCGGCGGCGTGGGGGCCGGCGGGCGGCTGCCGGGGCGTCGCCCGCGGCGCCGCCGGCTGCGTGGGCCGCGGCACGTGCGTACCCGGCACGTGGGTGCGCGGCGCCTCCGCCCGGGGGGCGGGGGCGGGCACCGGGGTTTGAGGGGCGGGCGCCTGGGCCTGCGTCTGCGCCGGCGCCTGGGGAGCCTGCTCGCGGGGCGCCTGCTCGCGGGGCGCGGGGGCGCGACGGATCGGCGGGGTCGCGGGCTGCGCGGCCGTCGCCGGCGAGGCCGGGCGCCCCTGCGCGTCGAGCCGATCCGAGACCTCGCGCTGCACCTCGAGCACCGCCGTGAGGGCGGCGACGGCGGCGGCGCCCTTCTCGATCTGCGGCTCGAGGCGCTGGATCGCAGACGTGTCGCCGTATCCGCCGTGGCGCTCGTCGCGCACGAGGCGCCCGTTCGACAGCTCGATGACGCGTCGCTGCATGCGGTCGACGAAGCCGGCCTCGTGCGTGGCCATCACGATCGTCGTGCCCGACGCGTTGATCTGCGCGAGCAGCTCCATGATGTCGGTCGACGTGGCGGGGTCGAGGTTTCCCGTCGGCTCATCGGCCAGCAGCAGCTGCGGCCGGTTCACGAGCGCGCGCGCGATCGCCACACGCTGCTGCTCGCCGCCCGAGAGCTCGTGCGGCATGCGCTTGGCCATGCCCTGCAGGCCGACGCGCTCGAGCGCCTCGGGCACGGCCTGCTTCACCATGGCGCGCGAGGCGCCGATCACCTGCAGCGTGAACGCCACGTTCTGGAACACGCTCTTGGACGGCAGCAGGCGGAAGTCCTGGAAGACCGACCCGATGTGCCGGCGGAAGTAGGGCGTGCGCCGGTTGGAGAGCGACTTCGTGTCGCGCCCCAGCACGACGATGCTGCCCGAGGACGGCACCCCCTCCCGCAGGATGAGGCGCAGGCACGAGGACTTCCCCGATCCCGACTGGCCGACGAGGAACACGAACTCACCGCGCTGGACCTCGAACGAGACATCGTCGAGGGCGGGTGAGGCGGTCCCCTTGTAGCGCTTGGTGACGTGCTCGAACCGGATCATGGCCTACCCAGGCTAAGCGCGGCCCCGCGCCTGGCCCCGAGCGACACCCCCGGCGCGCCGCACGGATGCGCGCCGGGCGGCGCTCAGGCCTTCATCTCCTCGAGCTCCATGCCCTTCGTCTCGCGCACCCGGAACCACACGAACACGAACGACAGGGCGGCGAAGCCCGCGTAGAGGCCGTAGGCGAGGGTCAGCGAGATGCTGCTGAGCCACGGGAAGGTCGTGGAGATCGCGAAGTTCGCCACCCACTGCGCGGCGGCGGCCACGGCGAGCGCGCTCGCGCGGATCCGGTTCGGGAAGATCTCGCCCAGGAGCACCCAGACGACCGGGCCCCACGTGGCGCCGAATCCGACGACGAAGAGGTTGGCCGCCACGAGCGCGACGATCGACCACGGCGCCTCGAGGCTGACGGATCCGTCGGCGGCGGTCGTCGCGAACGAGAAGGCGACGGCCATGACGCCGAGGGAGACCGTCATGAGGAGCGATCCGGAGATCAGCAGCGCCTTGCGTCCCACCTTGTCGACGAGGAGGATCGCCACGATCGTGACGACGATGTTCGTCACCGACGTGATCACGCTCGTGGTGAGCGCGCTGCTCTCGTCGAAGCCGACCGAGCGCCACAGCGTGGTCGAGTAGTAGAAGATCACGTTGATGCCGACGAACTGCTGGAAGACGCTCAGCAGGATGCCGACCCACACGATCGGCTTCAGCCCGAGCGCCGGGCCCACGAGATCGCGCAGCGACTCGCGCTTCTCGCTCTGCAGCGAGTCCTTGATCTCCTGGATCTTCCTGTTCACGTCGAGCTCGCCGCTGAAGTCCAGCAGCACCTGCGACGCCTTGTCGTAGTCGCCCTTGCGCACGAGGTAGCGCGGCGACTCGGGCAGGCGCAGCGACATCACGCCGTACACGACGGCGGGCACGGCCTCGACGATGAACATCCAGCGCCACGTCTCGATCCCGAACCACAGAGTCTCGGCGGCGCCGCCGGAGGTCGCGGCGAGCACGGCGTTCGTGAGCAGCGCGGCGAAGATGCCGAGCACGATCGCCAGCTGCTGCAGCGAGCCGAGGCGGCCGCGGATGCGGGCGGGAGAGACCTCGGCGATGTACGCCGGCGCGATGACCGACGCGGCGCCGACGCCGAGCCCGCCGACCGCGCGCCAGACCATCAGATCCCACACGCCGAAGGCCAGGCCCGAGGCGATGGCCGAGACGAAGAACAGCGCGGCCGCCACGAGCATGACCGGCACGCGGCCCCACATGTTCGCGATGCTGCCGGCGAACCACGCGCCGAGCGCGGCGCCGAGCAGGGCGATCGACACCGAGAAGCCCTGCAGGCCCGGGTCCAGCGCGAAGTCGGCCGAGAGCGCGTCGACGGCTCCGTTGATCACCGAGGTGTCGTAGCCGAAGAGGAAGCCTCCGAGAGCGGCGGCGATCGCGATCCCGATCACCCGCCCGTTGATCCGACTCAGTCCCGCATCCGTCATGTCGCCCCCTTCGTCACGTGCCCTGGCGACAGGCACACCACGCGAGCCTACCCGCGTGGCACGGCCCTCGGGCAGGCGCGCGCGCACGCCGCGGGCGATCCTGCCAGGATGGGCGCGATGAGGCGCACGCGGGGCAGGGTCGTCACGGTCGAATCGCTCACCGAGCTGGAGGAGCGGCTGTCGGCCGGCGTCCGCAGGCTGCGCGGGTGGCGGATCGTCGGCCTCGATCTGCGTGCGCTGTCGGACGCGCTGGCCGCGTGCGACACGTCGCGCACGACGTTCGCCGGGTGCCGCTTCGCCCCGGGCGACGCCGAGCGGCACGAGCGGCGAGGCGCCCTCGTGCTGCCGGGTGTCGACGCCGCGCCGATCGACCCGCACCGCGACGCGCTGTACACGGCCGACGAGCTGTACGACGCCGAGCCGTACGCGCGCTCCCTCGACGCCCGCGCGTTCGCGTGGCAGCACGAGCGCACCGCGCCCGACGCGGCGCTGGCGCGGGCGCTGCACGACGAGGGCGTCGACGGCGCGCTCGGGCGGTGGGTGCGGGGCCGCCGGCTGATCGGGGTGATGGGCGGCCACTCCCTGACGCGCGGCGAGCCCGGCTACGCCGACGCGGCCCGGCTCGGGCGGCTCCTCGGCGCACGGCTGACCGTCGCGACGGGCGGCGGGCCGGGCGCGATGGAGGCCGCCAATCTCGGCGCACGGCTGTCGGCCCATCCGGAGAGCGCGCTGGAGGAGGCGCTCGAGCTGCTCTCGGCCGCGCCGTCGTACCACCCCTCGGCCGACGCGTGGGTGGCCGCCGCGCGGCGCGTGATCGCGCGGTTCCCCGATCCCGCCGACTCGCTCGGCGTGCCCACGTGGCACTACGGCCACGAGCCGCCGAACCTGTTCGCCACGGCGATCGCGAAGTACTTCCGCAACGCGCTGCGCGAGGCGATCCTGCTGGAGCTGTGCGACGCGGGCATCGTGTTCCTGCCGGGCGCGGGCGGCACGGTGCAGGAGATCTTCCAGGACGCGTGCGAGAACTACTACGCCACCGAGGACCGCATCGCGCCGATGGTGCTCGTCGGGCGCACGCACTGGACCGAGACGCTGCCGGCGTGGCCGCTGCTGCGGGCGCTGGCGAAGGGGCGGCCCATGGAGGAGCACGTCCATCTCGTCGACACGGTCGACGAGGCCGCGGCGCTGCTCGCGCCCTCCTGACGCGCCGCCACTCCCCCTTCGGGCACCCTCGGGCGCCAGCGGCATACCCGGATATCCCCGGTGAGCCGACGCGCCGAAACGCGTTTCTGTGCAACACCTGTGAGCTAGATTCGGCGCCACTGCGCGAGCGGACGGCCCGCGCGACACCCATCCCGCACAGGAGGCATTGGATGATCCGACCTCTCCCGCGCGCGGCGGCGGCGCTCACGCTCGCCCTCGCGCTCACGGCGACCGCGGCCACGGCCGCACACGCGTCACCCGCGGAGGAGGTGCATCCCCTGGTCCCCGTCGATGCCGAGGACGGCCGCTACGTCGTGCTCCTCAAGGAGGACGCGCTCGCGACGTACGACGGCGGCGTGCCCGGCATCGAGGCGACCAAGCCCGACAAGGGCAATCGCCTCGACGCCCACGCGAAGAACGCCCAGAAGTACATCGAGCACCTCGAGAAGAAGCAGCAGCGGCTGGCCGACGAGATCGGCGCGCTGCCCGACACGACCTACCAGGTCACGGCCAACGGCTTCGCCGCCGAGCTCAGCTCGGAACAGGTCGCGCACCTGCGCACCGACAAGGACGTGCTCGGGGTGTTCCCCGACGAGCTGCGCAAGGTCACCGCGCAGACGTCGCCCGACTTCCTCGGCCTCGGCTCCGACGCCGACGGCCGCGGCGGCGTGTGGGAGGCCACGGGCGGCGTGGAGCACGCGGGCGAGGGCATCGTGGTCGGCGTCGTCGACACGGGCATCGCGCCGGAGAACCCGTCGTTCGCGGGCGACAAGCTCAAGAACCAGGCGGCGACCAAGAAGCCCGGCGCGCCGTACACGAGCGGCGGTCAGATCGTCTTCGACAAGGCCGACGGCACGCAGTTCCGCAGCACGATGGTCACGGGCGAGGAGTGGAGCAAGCACGACTACTCCACGAAGATCATCGGCGCGCACTGGTTCGGCGAGGGCTTCGGCGCCGTGACCGACGACGACTACCTCTCGCCGCGCGACGGCGACGGCCACGGCTCGCACACGGCGAGCACCGCGGCGGGCAACTTCGGCGTCGAGGCCTCGGTCTCGGGCGTCGACTTCGGCACCGTCTCCGGCGTGGCGCCCGCGGCGAAGATCGCCTCGTACAAGGCGTGCTGGAACGGACCGGATCCGGCGAGCACCGACGACGACGGCTGCGCGATCAGCGACCTCGTCGCCGCGATCGACCAGGCCGTCGCCGACGGCGTCGACGTGATCAACTACTCGATCGGCGGCGGCTCGGCCACGAGCGTGCTGCAGCCCGAGGACATCTCGTTCTTCAACGCCGCCGCGGCGGGCGTGTTCGTGGCCGCCAGCGCCGGCAACTCCGGCCCTGGCGCCTCGACCGCCGACCACGCCTCGCCCTGGTACACGACCGTCGCCGCCTCGACGATCCCCACGTGGGAGGGCGCCGTGGAGCTCGGCGACGGGTTCACGGCCCCCGGTGTGACCGTCTCCGTCCCCGACGGGCAGACCGTCACGGGCGAGCTCGTGTACGCCGGCGACATCCCCGCCGCCGGTGTCGCGCCCGCCGACGCGGCGCTGTGCCTGCTCGGCAGCGTCGACGACGCCGCCGCGGCCGGCCGGATCGTCGTGTGCGACCGCGGCTCGAACGCGCGCGTCGAGAAGTCGCAGGAGATCGCCGAGTCCGGCGGCGCGGGCGTGATCCTCACGAACGTCGCGGCCGGGGAGTCGCTCGACAACGACTTCCACTCCGTGCCCACCGTGCACGTCGCCGCCGAGCACCGCGCCGCGATCCTCGACCACGCCCGCACCGCCGAGGCACCCACCGCCACGCTGCACAGCGACAACATCACGGGCGTCATCACGCCGGTGCCGCAGGTGGCCGGGTTCTCGAGCCGCGGGCCGATGAACGCCGAGACGAACGACATCATCAAGCCGGACGTGTCGGCTCCCGGCGTCGCGATCCTCGCGGCGACGACGAGCGGCGAGAAGGAGGAGCCGACCTTCGGCATCCTGTCGGGCACCTCCATGGCGTCGCCGCACGTGGCGGGCCTGGCCGCGCTGTTCCTCGGCGAGCACCCCGACTGGGCGCCCGCCGACGTGAAGTCGGCGCTCATGACGACCGCCTACGACACGGTGAACGCCGACGGATCGGCGAACACCGACCCGTTCGCGCAGGGCGCCGGCCACGTCGACCCGACGAAGATGCTGCAGCCGTCGCTGCTGTACAGCAGCGGCCCGACCGACTGGGCCGGGTACCTGCAAGGCCTCGACCTGATCGCGTTCGGGCTGCCGGAGGAGGCCGAGGTGGCGCCCAGCGACCTCAACCTCGCGTCGATCGGCATCGGATCGCTGTCGGCGCCCGAGACGGTGACGCGCACGATCACGGCGACCGAGGCAGGCACGTACACCGCCACGGCGGAGGTGCCCGGCGTCGAGGTGACCGTCGAGCCGTCGACCGTGACGCTGGCGGCGGGCGAGAGCGCGACCGTCGCGATCACGTTCACGAAGGGATCCGCGCCCGCCGAGCAGTGGACGACGGGCTTCCTCACGTGGACGGGCGGCACGAACGACGTCCGCTCCCCCATCGCGATCTTCCCCGTCACGGCGAGCGCCCCGACGGAGGTCACCGGCACGGGCACGGACGGATCCCTGGAGGTCGGCATCACGTCGGGCGTCTCCGGCGAGCTCGCGCTGAACACGGCGGGCCTCGCGGCCGCCGAGCGGCTCGTGGACGGCGACGAGACGACGGGCGCCGCGGACGACGGGTTCACGCACTCGATCGTCGAGGTGCCCGAGGGCGCCGACCTGGCGCGCTTCGTGCTGGACTCGGCCGCCGACACCGGATCGGACCTCGACCTCGTGGTGTACCGCGTGGTGAGCGAGGACGACTGGCGCTACTACGAGATGTGGCAGTCGGCCACCGGCTCGGCCGACGAGGAGGTCGTGATCACGGCTCCGGCCGCCGGCACCTACGTGGTGGAGTCGCACGTGTACTCGTACGACGCGCCGTTCACGTGGACGCTGGACGCGGCCGTGGCCTCGCCCGGCCAGGGGCTCGAGGCCACGCCGAACCCGCTGCCCGTCGAGGACGGCGCCGATGTGTGGTACGAGCTGTCGTGGAACGGACTCGTGCCCGGCACGACGTACTACGGCGTCGTCCGCTACGGCGACTCGGCCGTGCGCACGCTCGTCACGGTCGACACGACTCCGTGACCTGAGCCGTGACCTGACGCGCACCGAGAGGGCCGCCCGGGATGCCCGGGCGGCCCTCTTCGCGTGTGCGGGACGCCCCGCACCGGTCAGGCCTCGTTCGCGGCGCGCACGCGCAGGTCGCGCGCGAGGTGGTCGCGCTGCTCGAGCACGATGCGACGCAGGGACCCGGGCGCGTCGGCGTGCGCGGCGAGCCACGCGTCGACGGCGCCGAGGTCCTCGCTCGCCGGGAAGAGCCCGGCGACGAGGCGCCGCGCGATCTCGATGCTGCGATCGGCCCAGGCACCGCGGATGCGGGCGAAGTAGTCGGCGTCGAAGCGGGCGACGAGGTCGCGGCGCCCGCCGGCGCGGATGCCCGCGATCGTGGCGCCGAGGTGCTCGTTGCCGAGCCCGCGGTCCTCCCACGCCGCCCGCCAGGCGGCGGCGCGCACGTCGGGGTCGGGGCGCGAGGCGCGGGCCTGCACGGCGGCGGTGCGGCCCGAGAGCGTGTCGTCGCGCGCGAGCTCCGCGGCGATGCCGCGCTCGTCGATCGCTCCGATCGCCGCGAGCCCCTGCACCCAGGCCCAGCGCAGGTCGGGGTCGAGCCGCAGCCCCTCGGATGCCGGGGCATCCCCGTTGAGGATGGCGCTCAGCTCCGCGGCGTGGGCGTCGTCGTACGCCGTGGCCGCGCCGACTGCGCGCGCCCACGCCAGCTGTGCGTCGCTGCCGGGCGCCGCCGCGGCGAGCGCCTGCCACGCCGTCTCGGCCCACAGGGCGCGGGCGTCGCCGCGCGAGCTCTGCGGCACGTAGTGGTTCACGGCGAAGGCCGCGTTGGCGATCGTGCCGGCCAGCAGGCCCACGTTCGCCTCGTGCGGCGCGTGGCGCGCCACGATGCCGAGGTAGCGGTGCACGGGCAGCTCGCCGTCGCGCGTGGCGTTCCACAGCGACGACCACACGAGGCCGCGCGCGAGGGTGTCACCGAGCCCGCTCAGGCCCGCCTCCACCGCTGCGAGCGACTCCTCGTCCAGGCGCGCCTTCGCATACGTGAGGTCGCCGTCGTTCAGCAGCACGAGATCCGCCGGCGGCACCTCGACCGACGTGCGCTCCTCCGAGATGTCCGCGTCGACCGATCCGCGCCGCTCGAGGCGCCCGTCCGCCAGCTCGAACGTGCCGATGCGCAGGCGGTGCGGCCGTGGGGATGTCTGCACGAGCGCCGCCGCGCCTTCGCCCTCGCGCTCCAGCGCGAGCGTCGAGACGCCCGTCGTCTGCAGCCACGCCCTGCTCCACGCCCGCACGTCGCGGCCGGACGCCTCCTCGAGCGCGGCGAGCAGGTCGTCCAGCGTCGTGTTGCCGAAGGCGTGGCGCCGGAAGTACGCGCGCGCCCCGGCGAAGAAGGCCTCCTCCCCCACGAACGCGACGAGCTGCTTGAGCACCGAGGCGCCCTTGGCGTACGTGATGCCGTCGAAGTTCAGCTTGGCGGCCTCGAGATCGGGGATGTCGGCGACGATCGGATGCGTCGTGGGCAGCTGATCCTGCTCGTACGCCCACGCCTTGCGGCGGTTGGCGAACGACGTCCAGGCGTCGGCGAAGCGCGTGGCCGCCACGGAGGCGTGCGAGCCCATGTAGTCGGCGAACGACTCCTTGAGCCACAGGTCGTCCCACCAGCGCATCGTCACGAGGTCGCCGAACCACATGTGCGCCATCTCGTGCAGGATCGTGTTCGCGCGCCCCTCGCGCTGCGCGTCGGTGGCGGCGCCGCGGAACACGTACGACTCCGTGAACGTCACCAGGCCCGGGTTCTCCATGGCCCCGAGGTTGTACTCCGGCACGAAGACCTGGTCGTACTTCCCCCACGGGTAGTCGTACCCGAACGCGTCGGTGAAGAAGTCGAGGCCCTGCCGCGTGATCTCGAGGATCTCGTCGGCGTCGAGGTGCGGGGCCAGCGAGGCGCGGCACAGCACGCCCAGCGGGATCCGCTGCGCGCCGCGGCTCCATTCGCCGTCCACGCGGTGGTAAGGGCCGGCGGCGATAGCCGTGATGTACGACGAGAGGGGCAGGGTGGGCTCGAAGACGACGCGGTCCTGGTCCCCGAAGTTCAGCCTCTTGCTCGGCACCTGGTTCGACAGCACCGTCCAGCCTGCGGGCACCGAGACGTCGAACGTCCACCGCGCCTTCATGTCGGGCTGCTCGAAGCAGGGCATGAGGCGGCGCGCATCGGCGGGCTCGAACTGCGTGTAGAGATAGGTCTCGCCGTCGGCGGGATCGACGAAGCGGTGCAGCCCCTCGCCGGAGCGGCTGTAGGCGCCGACCGCGCGGACGACGACCTCGTTCGGACCGTGCGCGAGGCCGCGCACGCGGATGCGCGCGCCGTCCCATTCGACGGGGGTCTCCGTGCCGTTGACGGTGACCGCGCTCACCGCCTCACCGAGGAAGTCGATCCACGTCTCATCCGCGCGGGCGTCGAACGCCAGCGTGCTCGCGACGGGAAAGCCCGCGCGCGCGGCGTCGGGTGCGCCCGTCAGGTCGAGCTCGACCCGCACCTCGTGCAGGTCGATGGCGGCGGCGCGGGCGGCGGTCTCCTCGCGCGTGAGGTTGGCGGAGGCGTTGGGGGAGCTCATCCGTCCATCGTCGCAGAGCGGCCGACCCGAAACGCGGAGCGCGGTGGTCCGGACCCTCTGACCCGGACCACCGCGACGTCAGTAGGCGACGGTGAAGCGCTGGCGGCGGTGCGCCGGGTGCTCGATCTCGTCGACCACGGCCAGGCCGAAGTCGGCGCCCGAGATGAACGACTGGCCCTCGTCGTCGACGAGCAGCACGTCGCCGCCGGTGCGGTAGGTGCCGAGCGCCTCGCCGGGCGCGAACGCGCCGAAGCCGCCCGCGGGGCTGATGTAGAACCAGTCGAGGCCGCTCTCGTCCGCGCGCAGGTGCTCGAGGATCCGCTCGGCCTCGCGCACCTCGGGCAGGATCTCCTGCGGGAAGCCCTCGGTGTCCATCACCTTGGGGCCGCCCTCGGCCACGAGCAGTGAGCCGGCGCCGCCCACGACGCCCAGGCGCACGCCCGCCTCGGCGGCGAGCTCGGCCAGCTGCGCGACGGTGCCCTCGACGCGGCCCTCCATGTCGCCGCGCGGGGCGACGGTGACGAGCACCACGTCGGCGTCGGCGACGATCGCGCGCGCCGCGTCGCGATCGCGGGCGTCGGCCTGGCGGTAGTCGACGCCGGGCTGCGGCTCGTCGGGCAGGGTGCGGCTGTACGAGATCACCTCGAAGCCGCGCTCGGCGGCGGTGCGGACGATGTGGCCGCCGGCGTAGCCGGTGCCCCCGATGACGGCGATGCGGGTCATGCTCTTCTGTTCTCCGTTCACTGCCTGGTGGCGCGCTCGACGGACATGACGAGGATCACGCGATCCGCGGCGTCCGGCGGCGGGGTCTGGCTGGGGTTGCCGTAGCGGTTCTGCAGGTGCACGTAGAACGCGCCCTCCGGGTCGGGCACGACCTCGACGAGCCGCCCGGCCACCTCGAGGTAGCGGAACACGTCGTCCGGGTCGGTGATCGACAGCGCCATCGACGGGTTGTGCTGCAGGTTGCGGTACTTCTGGCGGCGCGTGGTGTGCGTGAACCGCACGTGCTCGCCGTCGAACTCGAACCACATCGGCGTCACCTGCACGGTGTCGTCGGGGCGGATCGTGCCGAGGTGCCCGTACAGCGGCAGCTCGAGCAGACGCGGCGACGGGAGTCGAACCCGCCACGCTCCCGGGTATGAGCCGGAGCCCGGGACCGCCCGGACCGCCGCGAGGCGCTCCCACGCTAACCCGGGCCGGCGACACCCGCGAGGGATGTGACGAAGCGTGACTCAGGCGCGCGGCACGTCCCGGTCGGGCGCGGCCGCCGGCAGCGCGGGATCGATCGCGCGGGCGTCCGGATCGAACGCGTGGAAGCGGCGGTCGTGGTACAGCAGCGGCTCGGCCTCGGGACCGATCACGACGTCGAGCACCTCCGCGACGACGAGCGACGAGTCGGCGACGCGCAGGGTGTCGATGATGCGGCAGCGCAGTGTGGCGCGGGCGTCGGGCAGGAAGGGGCGCCCCTCCGCGTCCCACTCCCACCCCTGCGCGGCCGTGAAGCGCTCCGCGCCCGAGCGGGAGAAGGCCAGGGCCGTGGCGGCGTGCTGCGCGCCGAGCAGGTGGATCGACAGGTCGCCGGCGGCGAGCAGCCCGCCGGCCGACCCCGTGGCGCGGGTCACCGAGAACGACACGGCCGGCGGTGCGGCCGCCACGGACGACAGGCTGGACGCCGTGAGGCCGACGGGCCCTCCCGGCGCGAGTCCCGTGATCAGGGTGACGGCGGCGGGATGCTGGCGGAACACGGACTTGAACCGGTCGGTCATCCCCGTCGCGTCGGTCATCGGTCTGCCTCATTCGCGCGCATACTTCGACCGTACGTCCTCCCGCACCCCACCGGCGCCGGTCCGCGCGGCTCAGGACGGCTCGTGCGGCGCGAGGTCGTCGACCGCAGGCCCCTCGATCACGCGCCCGTCCGGCGCGAAGCGCGAGCCGTGCAGCGGGCAGTCCCACGTGCGCTCGGCGCCGTTCCAGCGCACGATGCCGCCCAGGTGCGTGCACACCGCCGACACGGCGCACCGCTCGCCGCGCACCGTCGACTCCGCCACGATCGCGGCGCCGCGCCGCTCGACGGTCGCGCTCTCGTCGTCGGCTCCCCCGCCAGGCGCCGCCCAGCCGCACACGAGGTGCCCCGCGACGGCGGCGTTCACGGTCACGGCCTCGGCGGCGTCCCGCAGCCCGCCGCGATGCGCGCGCAGGCGCGCCGACCACTCGGGCTCGTCGCCCGCGATCTGCCCCGCCAGCGCGAGCGCCGCCGCCGGGGCGTTCGTCATGCCCCACTTCGCGAACCCGGTCGCGGCGAAGATCCGCCCCTTCGAGCCGGGCACTTCGCCCGCGTGGGGGATCGCGGATGTCGTGCGGTAGTCCTGCGCGGCCCACCACGTGATCCGCCAGGCGCGCGGATAGACCGCGCGCACCCAGGCGTCCAGCGCCTCGAGCCGCGCCGGCGTGTCGTCCTCCCTGCCCGTCTCGAACGGGTCGCCCGCCACGACGAGCACGGGCTCGCCGTCGAGCCCTCGCGCGGAGCGCAGCGACCGCGGCACGGGGTCGACGGACAGGTACATCGCCTTGGGCGGCCGCACGGCGTCGGGCAGCCGGTAGGCCGCCGCGAACTCCCGCGAGACCGCCAGGCGCGACGACATCCGCCCGCGATCGAGGATCGGCGTGCCCGTGGCGAGGATGAGCCGCTCCGCCCGGATCTCGCCCCGCTCGGTCGTCACGCGCACGCCGTCGTCCCCCGGCTCCGCCGCGCGCACGCGGCAGCCCTCCCGCACGACGCCCCCGCGGCGACGCAGCCGGGCGGTGAGCGCGGCGAGGGCGAGCATCGGGTGCAGCTGGTCCTGGTCGGGCAGGCGCAGTGCGGCGGAGACCTCGAACGGAAGCCCCACGGTGCCCCGGCCGTGCCGCTGCACGTCGACGCCCGCGGCGGCGAGGGCCTCGGCCTCCTCGTCGAGCGCGCGCACGCCGTCGTCGGTCGTGGCATAGGTCAGGGCGTCGCGCCGCGCGATCGTGCCCGGCGTGCCCTCCAGCCGCTCGCGCATCCAGTCGCGTGCGGCCTCGTTGCCCGCGCGGTACGCGCGCAGCACCTCGTCGCCCGTGTGGCGCAGGATGCGGCTGTACATGCCGCCCTGCAGCAGGCTCAGCTTGCCCGTGGTCCCCCCGGTGGTGCGCGCGCCGAGCTTCTCGGCCTCGAGCACCGCCACGCTGAGGCCGCGTTCGGCGAGGGCCATGCCGGCGGCGATGCCGGCGAGACCCCCTCCGGCGATGGCGACGTCGACATCCGCCGGGAGGTCCTCGTCGACCGGGATGGGCGGGGCGGTGGCGTGCCACAGCGATCGAGCATCCGTCATGACCCGATCCTGCCGCGCGCGGCCGGCGGGCGCCGCCCCCTTGTCGCCCGCTCGGCACCGTGATAGCCGCGCCGAGCGGGACGCCGGAGGGTTACATCGGCGCCTCGCAGGAATCAACCCCCTGCCGGTCGGGGGCGCGGCGTCCCAGGCTGGCAGCACGACATCCGAACCGGCCCGACATCCGAACCGGCCCGACATCCCAACCGGAAGGGGACGAGCACATGACGAACGCCGCAGACGAGGGCCGCGAGCGCGCCGCCGCCGTGGACGAGGACATGCAGGACTTCGACCCCCTGGAGGAGCCGAGCACGAACGAGCGCGACACGTCGGTGACCGCCGACCCGCTCGACGATCCCGCCCAGCGCGAGTGGGAGGGCGTGGGCTCCGACGCGGAGACGACGGGCACGGGCGGTCTCGGGACGGACGTGACGGGGACGGGCGCGGATCCGGCCGAGATCCCCGGCGACGAGGACGAGGTGCCGGTCGAGGACCTGCCGGGCATCGAGGTGCAGCCGGAGTCGCAGGGCGAGGACCCCGAGCTCGCCGACCTCGGCCCCGAGGGCCAGGGAGACGTCTCGCCCGAGGACCTCTGACCGGAGAACCACATGAGGGAGCCGGACATGCGCGAGGAGATCCCGCCGGGTGGCGGGGGCGCCGACAGCGGCGCGGCCGACGCGCCGCGGGTGTCGCCGGACGACCGCGGATCGATCCAGAACGTCTCGAGCCAGAACGACATCCCCGGCGTGGGCACGCGCGCCGCGGACGGATCCATGGAACCCGAGCCGCGGCCCGCGCGGCGGGAGGACGCTCGCGGGGCCGAGCGCCCGTCGGCGACACAGCCCGTCGACGACGGGCGGGCGCCGCGTCGCGGCTCCCGCGGCAGCATGCGCGGCGGCCGCGCCGCGTGGTGGCTGATCCCCGCCGGCCTCCTCGGCGCCGTCTGCGTCGTGCTGTTCGCGGTCTCGGTTCCCGAGGCCGGGCTCGTCGCCTGGCTCGGCATCGCGCTCGAGGTGGTGCTCTTCGCGGCGATCGTCGC
The DNA here is from genome assembly GCF_053588335.1 of Microbacterium sp. NPDC003461. NCBI lineage: Bacteria > Bacillati > Actinomycetota > Actinomycetes > Micrococcales > Microbacteriaceae > Microbacterium > Microbacterium sp. NPDC003461. The sequence goes on from NZ_JBSFPT010000009.1 coordinate 22,487, forward strand.
GGTGGCGCTCACCCAGCCGCTCGGCGGGCGCCGCAGCGCGCTCTTCGCGAGCCTGCTCGGCGCGATGGCCGTGGTCGGCGTCGCGATCGCGCTGACGATCTACGCGATGGCGACGGCGGCATGACGGCCGTCACCCACCGGCACACGGCCGCCCCGATCCCCCGCGTGCGCGGCGACGCGACCCTCGCCCTCCTGGCGGAGGGCTACGGCTTCGGCGCGCGCCGGTTCGACCGGCTGGGGTCGGATGCGTTCCGCACCCGCCTGCTCGGCATGCCCGCGACCTTCGTGCGCGGCCCCGAGGCTGCGCGGTTCTTCGCCGAGGGCGACCGCTTCTCGCGCACGGCGGCCATGCCGGCCTCGGTGCTGCACTCGCTGCAGGACGAGGGCAGCGTGCAGACGCTGGCCGCCGACGCGCACCGCACCAGGAAGGCCCTCTTCCTCGAGCTGCTCGAGCCGGCGGGCCGCGAGCGGATGGCGCGGCTCGTGCGCGAGGAGTGGGACGCCGCGCTGCCGGCGTGGGAGCGCACCGACATGGTGCGGCTGCACGAGGTCGTCGCCGAGGTGCTCACGCGCGCGGCGTGCCGCTGGGCGGGGCTGCCGCTCGACGACGACACCGCCCGCGCCCGCACCGAGGAGTTCCTGGCCATGCTCGACGGCGCCGGCGGCTTCGGCCCGCGCAACTGGCGCGGTCGGCTGCGGCGCCGGTCCACCGAGCGCTGGGCACAGGAGCTCGTGCGCGACGCGCGCGACGGCAGCCGCGGCGCCGTCGTGGGCAGGCTGATCGCCCACCGCGACGCCGACGGCAGGGGCTTGGACGACGAGGTCGCCGCCGTCGAGCTCATCAACCTGCTGCGCCCCACCGTGGCCGTCGGACGGTTCGCGGTGTTCGCCGCGCTCGCGCTGCACCGGCACCCGTCCTGGGCCGAGCGCTTCCGCGCCGGCGACGAGGAGCACCTGCGCGGCTTCGTGCAGGAGGTGCGCCGCACGGCGCCCTTCTTCCCGCTCGTCGCGGGACGCGCGACCCACGAGCTCGAGTGGCGCGGCGAGCGCTTCGCGCCGGGCGCCCTCGTGGCGCTCGACATCTTCGCCACCCACCGCGATCCGGCGCTGTGGCCCGAGCCGCTGCGCTTCCGCCCCGAGCGGCACGATCCCGCCGCCGGCTCCGACGACCGGCGCGCGCACGCCGCGAACGCGCTGATCGCCCAGGGTGCCGGCGACGACCTCGCGACCACCCACCGCTGCCCGGGCGAGCCGCTTGCGATCGAGCTGCTCGAGGAGATCGTACGGCTGCTCACGCAGCGCACCGCCTACGAAGTGCCGCCGCAGGACCTCGGGGTGGACCTGCGCCGGTTCCCCACCCTGCCGCGATCCGGGTTCCTCATGAGCCGGGTCCGGCGGGCGTGATCCGCACCGACATCGACGAGGAGATCTGATGAGAGCGCTCACCTGGCAGGGACGCCGCAACGTATCGGTCGAGCAGGTGCCCGACCCGCGCATCGAGGAGCCCACCGATGCGATCGTCCGCGTGACGTCGACCGCGATCTGCGGATCCGATCTGCACCTGTACGAGCTGTTCGGCCCGTACCTCGACGCGGGCGACATCCTCGGGCACGAGGCGATGGGCGTCGTCGAGGAGGTCGGAGCCGAGGTCACGTCGCTGCGCCCCGGTCAGCGCGTGGTCGTGCCGTTCAACATCGCGTGCGGGCACTGCTGGATGTGCCGTCACGGCCTGCAGTCCCAGTGCGAGACGACGCAGGTGAGAGAGCAGGGCACGGGCGCGGCGCTGTTCGGCTACACCAAGCTGTACGGCCAGGTTCCCGGCGGGCAGGCCGAGCTGCTGCGCGTGCCGCTGGCCGACTACAACACCGTCCCGGTCGGCGAGGAGCTGCCGGACGAGCGCTACCTGTTCCTCAGCGACGTGCTGCCCACGGCGCTGCAGGGCGTGCAGTACGCGCACGTGCCCGAGGGCGGCACCGTGGCCGTGCTCGGGCTCGGCGCCGTCGGACAGTTCGCCTCCCGCATCGCGCGGCATCTGGGGCACCGCGTGCTGGCGGTGGATCCCGTGCCGGAGCGGCGCGCGATGGCGGCGCGCCACGGGGTGGACGCGTACGACATCGACGAGGCGGCCGAGCGCGTGCGCGACGCGACGGACGGCCGCGGTGCCGACGCGGTGATCGACGCCGTCGGGCTCGAGGCGCACGGCACCCCGGCCGTGCACGCCGCCCACCACGCGCTCGGGGCGCTGCCGGACGCCGTCGCCCGCCCCGTGATGGATCACCTGGGCATGGATCGCACGGCCGCGCTGCTGGCGGGCATCGACCTCGTGCGGCGCGGCGGCACCGTGTCCGTCAGCGGCGTGTACGCGGGCGACGCCGACATCCTGCCCATGAAGACGATGTTCGACAAGCAGCTCTGCCTGCGCATGGGACAGTGCAACGTGAAGCGCTGGGTGCCGCAGCTCGTGGAGCTCGTGGAGCGGGAGGACGATCCGCTCGGCACCGCCGACCTCACCACCCACCGGGTGCCGCTGGCCGAGGCGCCCGACATGTACCGCACGTTCCAGCGCAAGGAGGACGGCTGCATCAAGGTCGTCCTGGACCCGGCGGCCTGAGGGGCAGGTCCGCACGATGACGGATCGGATGCTCGAGCGGGAGGAGTACGAGCGAGAGCCCGTGCGCTCGCTCGCGGAGCTGGAGGAGCTGGTGGGCGCGCGGCCCGCGCTGCACGCGCGCTACTCGCAGGGCCCGGCGGACGACGGCGACGGCGGCAGCATGGACACCGAGAGCGGGCTGGAGCTGCCGGGGCTCTCGGTCAATCCGCTCGCGCCCGAGCCGTGGTGGACGCGGCCGGTCGCCGACTGGCTGGCGCGCCAGCTGTGCCAGTACCGGCACCTCGCGGAGGCGCACCCCGACCGGCACGCGTGGGTGCTCACCGGCCGGCTCGTGGGCCGCGGACCCGACTGCGAGCCGCTGCTCGCGCACGCCGTGCCCGTCGCGCGACTGGACGACCGGCTGCTCGAGGAGGCCGACGCCCGCTATCGCGAGGCGTTCGACGCGGGTCAGGGGCCCGAGGGCTGAGGGAGCCTCAGCCGAGGGGGGCGCGCAGCGGCAGGTCCTGACCCTCCAGGATCACCTGGGCGGCGGCGCCCGTGGCGGTGTTGACGACGACCGGCGCGAGGAGGTTCACGTGGACGCCATCCGCGCCGGGGTTCGCCACGACGAGCACGAGTGCGTCGTCGGGCGAGTCGAGCGCGAGCGCCTGCGCCTGCTCGTCGGTGAGCACGGGCGCGTAGCCGGGCAGCGACACGGCCGGATCGACGAGGAACATGCGCAGGTCGGCGTCGGCGACGGCGCGCAGCGCGAACAGGCCGTCGGCGCCCTCGACGGGCGACAGCACGAACTCCGTGTGCGGGGCCAGCCCCGGCGGCGGGGCGACGAACTGCAGGGCCGCGCTCACGCGAGGAAGTCCAGCAGGGTGGGCTGCAGCACGCGGCTCGTGACCTGCAGCGACGACTGGTAGACGAGCTCCTGCGCCCGCAGCTGCACGAGCACCTCGACGGTGTCGACGTCCTCGACCGCGGCGCGGCGCGTCTCGAGCGAGACCGACTTGTTCACGGCCACCTCCTGCGCGCGCTCGATCTGTGCCTGGCGGGCACCCACGGCACCCTGGGCACTGAGCATAGCCGTGGTGCGCTCGTCGATCGCGGTCACGTGCGCGCCCACGTTCACGCCGGCGCGCAGGTCGGCGATGATGCTGTCGACGAGAGCGAAGGCCGACTCGTCGCCTTCCCCGAAGACGGCCGCGCCGTCGGCGTCGACGCGCACCGTGACGCCGTCCGAGATGCGGCGCGTCACCTCCGAGCCCGGCACGCCGTTGTACGCGTAGTCGCCGCCCTGGAACGCGGTCGCGGCATCCGACGTGCCCGCGAACACCGAGCGCCCGAGCAGGCGGGTGTTCGCGGCGGCGAGCAGCTCGTCGCGGATCGTCTCGAGCTCGACGGCGATGGCCTCCTTCGCCGTGGCGTCGAGGGCGCCGTCGTTGGCGCCCTGCAGCGTGAGCACGCGCACCCGCTGCATGAGGGTGACGCCCGACGAGATGGCCTGGTCGGCGGTGGTCACCCACGCCATGGCGTCGTCGATGTTGCGCGCGTACTGCTCGTTACGCCCCTGCTCGGCGTGCACCGCGAGCGTCGCGGCGGCGGCCGAGGGGTTCTCGGACGGCGAGAGGAAGGCGCGCTGCGAGGTGGCCTTCTCCTGCAGCTTCGAGAGCTCGGCGAGGTTGCTCTGGAGGTGGCGCAGCGACGCCTGCGTCATGGTCTGCGCGGTCACGCGGGAGATCATCGTGTTGCCTTTCGGACGTTCCGGGCTCAGCGGCCCACGAGGCCGGTGCGGTTGATGAGGACGTCGAGCGCCTCGTCGACGGCCGTGAGCACGCGGGCGGCGGCCTGGTAGGCCGTCTGGTAGGTGAGGAGGTTGATCGTCTCCTCGTCGCCGTCCACGCCGGCGACGGACTGCTGGGCGGCGGCGCTCGTCACGGCGGCCACCTGCGCGACCGTCGCCCGCTGCGCGTCGCCGGCCGTGGCGACGCCCAGACTCGTGACGAAGTCGGCCCACAGCGCGTCGGGCGAGCCCGCGGCAGTGCCGATCTGCGAGATCGCGTCGGCATTGGACGAGTCGTGCGCCCCGCTGTCCGGCCGCGCGATCGCGAGCTCGCGGCCGCTCGTCGGCACGACCCGCAGCAGCAGGGCGGGTGCGCCGGTGCCGGAGGCGTCGAAGAACGCCCCGCCCGGCGTGCCGTCGGACGTCACGCCCTCGGCGTGCTGCGCGTTCACGGTGGTCGCGAGGCTCGTGGCCAGGCGGTTGTAGGCGTCCGCGACGCCGGCCAGCGTGCCGCCGTCGGCCGCGGGCGCGAGCACCGACAGCGTGCCGCCCAGCGCGCCGCCCACCGAGGCCAGCGGCACGTCCGGCCGGTGCGCCCACGCCACGGTGACGGGCTCGCCCTCCGCGAGCCCCTGCGGTCCGCTCGCGACGAGGTGGCGCGACTCGGTGCCCGCGGCGAGCGCGTTGCCGTCGATCCGCACCGTCATGGTGCCGTCGGGCTCGATGGTCGCCTGCGCGCCCGTCTGGCGCGCGACCTCCTCGGCCAGCACGCCGCGCCGATCCATGAGCTCGTTGGCCGAGCGGCCCGAGTTCAGGGCGTCGCGGATCTCGCGGTTCAGCTGCGCGATCTCGTCGGCGGCCACGTTCACCTCGGACACCGTGAGGTCTACGCCCGCGCGCAGGCCGCTCCACTGATCCGTGACCGCTGTGTAGCCGGCGGCGATCTGCGACGACAGCACGCCGGCGTTGTTCAGCACGACGGCGGCGGCGGCCTCGGAGTCCGGCGAGTTGGCGAGGTCCTGCCAGCCGTTCCAGAAGCGGGTGAGCGCGGCGGCGAGGCCGGCCTCGGTCGGCTCGGACAGGGCGGACTCCGCGATGCCGGCCACCTCGGCGCGCACGCCCCAGTACGCCGAGGCGCCCACCGCGTCGCGCACGCGCGCGTCGAGCAGCGAGTCGCCGAGCCGCGCGATGCCGTCCATCGAGACGCCCTGGCCGGGCACGACGCCCGTGCTGAACATGCCGGCCCGCGCGACGGGCGCCAGCGCCGAGGTCTCCAGCCGCTGGCGCGTGTAGCCGGGGGTGTTCTGGTTGGCGATGTTCTGACCGGTCACGTCGATGCCGCGCCGCGCGGCGGCCAGCGCCGAGGCGGCGGTGTTCAGTCCCGAGAAGGTGGACAAGATCTCTCCCTCAGCTCGCGTGTGCTGTCACAGTTCGGTGTCGAGGATGCGCGGCGCGGCGTCCCCCTTGGCGCTGGCGCCGTCGACGCCGTACTCGCCGGTGTCGACGCCCAGTCCCGCTATGGCCTCCTGGGTCGCGCGCAGCGCCGCGCGCAGGTGCAGGGTGTTCGCGTCGCGCCGCTCGGCGACCTCGGCGGCGAGCGCCGTCAGGGCCGCGAGATGCTCCTCGAAGACCTCGCGCCATGCGTCGGTGGGCGCGTGCGCGATCAGGTCGCGCAGCGTCGCGTCCGCCGGGGCTCCCCATTCCTCCGCGACCGAGGTCACCTCGATCGCGCGTCCGAGCCCCGCGTGACGCATGCGGCCGAGCACGTCCTCGACCTCGTCCGCGGCGAGCTGGACCCACCGCGAGCGGCCGGCCGCGAGGATGAGCTCCTGCTCCTCGAGCTTGAACAGCAGGGACTCGAGCAGCTCGCGCTCGCGCCACAGCCGCATCGACAGCTCATTCGCTCCCATGTGACCGATTCCCATCTCCCCCTGAACCACGACACGCCATGGCCGCGCACTTGACACTGTCGGCAGGTGTGCCACTACGGTTACGTGTGTCCGGGTAGTACATGGGTAGTTCTCCCCAGAAACTCCCCGGACAGGAAACTGAAGATTCGCTCCCCCACCGCCCCGTTCCCCCGAAAGGCGGCTCCGGCATGACGTCTGTCGAGCGCGATCGTCTCATCGTCGAGAACCTGCCCCTGGTGGGCTTCCTGGCAGCCGAGCTCAGCTCGCGTGCCACCCACATCCCGCGGGAGGATCTGGCCGCCGCCGGAGCGCTCGCGCTCGTGACCGCCGCCGAGGCGTTCGATCCCGATCAGGGGGTTCCCTTCGGAGCGTACGCGAGACGACGCATCCTCGGCGCCTTCGCCGACGAGATGCGCTCCATGGACTGGGCCTCGCGCGGCATCCGGCGCCGCATCAAGGAGACCGTGGCCGTGCACGACACGCTCGCGGCGGGCCTCGGTCGCACCCCCACGAACGACGAGATCGCCACCGCGATGGGCGTCGACACGGCGGCGGTGGCCGAGAGCCTCGCCGACGCGGCCCGCACGGTGACGAGCATCGACGAGCCGAGCGTCTACGAGGTCGCCGCCGAGCAGCCGCTGCCCGAGGACGCCGCCGTGCTGGGCGAGCGCCAGGACGTGCTCACGCGCGCGATCGCGGCGCTGCCGGAGCGGATGCGCTTCATCGTGCAGGCCGTGTACTTCGAGGAGCGCCCCGTGAAGGACGTCGCGGCGGAGCTGGGCGTGTCGCACTCGGCCGTGTCGCAGCAGCGCTCGGAGGCGCTGCGCCTGCTGCGCGACGCGCTCGACCGCTTCTACGCCGACGAGCCCACCGCGCTGCCCGCGCCCACCTCGCGCGTGTCGGCCTCGGCGCGGGAGTCGTACTTCGACCGCATCGCCGCCGGCGGCGGCCGCCTCGCCCACGCGTTCCTCCCCCGCGCGGCCAGCGCCTGATCGGCTCGCGCCGCGCCTAACGGATGGCGCGGCGCTGCCGATAGGTCTGCATGGAGCTCACGGACGGGCTCCGCACCACCACCCAGTCACGGAGGAACACCATGGGTATGCAGATCAACACCAACGTGTCGGCGCTCAACGCCTACCGCAACCTGTCCAACACGCAGAACGATCTGTCGAAGTCGCTCGAGAAGCTCTCGAGCGGCCTGCGGATCAACCGCGCGGCGGACGACGCGGCCGGTCTCGCGATCTCCGAGGGCCTGCGCTCGCAGGTCAACGGCCTGAACGTGGCCGCCCGCAACGCCCAGGACGGCATCTCGGTCATCCAGACCGCGGAAGGCGCCCTGACCGAGGTCCACTCCATCCTGCAGCGCCTGCGCGACCTCGCGGTGCAGGCCGGCAACGACTCGAACAACGACGAGTCGCGCGGCGCGATCCAGAAGGAGGCGACCCAGCTCTCCCAGGAGCTGACCCGCATCAGCGAGTCGACCAACTTCAACGGGATCAACCTGCTGGACGGTTCGAAGTCGCAGCTCACGTTCCAGGTCGGCGCCGACGGCACCGACGCGAACAAGATCGACGTCAATCTGTCGAGCGCGAACGTCAAGGCGATCGCGAACGCGATCGATGGCGGCGACCTCACTGTCTCGGGTACCACCTTCGCCATCGCCGATGTCACCGCGCTCACCACCGGCGCTGCGACCTTCGTGGTCGTAAAGGACGGCGTCACGACGACGGTCGAGACCGGCACGCTCGATGACACGCTGGGCACCGACACGGCGACGGGCTTCGCCAGCGTCGAGGAGTACGCAGCTGCGCTGCGCGCCGACGAGGACTTCGCGGCGAACTTCTCGGTCACGGTCGCGAAGGACGCCAACGGCGCCGGCACCGGCATCGTGGTCACCGCGCTGAACGGCGGCACGCTGACCACGGCGGCCAACACCACGCCGGGCACCGGCGTCACGGCCGGCGTCGAGGGCACGGCCGTCTCGGGCGGTGTGCAGTTCAACACCGCAGAGAACGCCCGCGCCTCGATCGAGCTGATCGACGCGCAGATCACCTCGATCTCCGCGGCGCGCGCGGACCTCGGTGCGGTCCAGAACCGCTTCGAGTCGACGATCAACTCGCTGCAGGTCTCGTCGGAGAACCTCTCGGCCGCGGAGAGCCGCATCCGCGACACCGACATGGCGTCGGAGATGGTCAAGTACACCGCCGCGAACATCCTGTCGCAGGCCGGCACCGCCATGCTCGCGCAGGCGAACCAGTCGACGCAGGGCGTGCTGCAGCTGCTGCAGTGAGCCGGCTGACCGCCCGGGCGAGACGCGGCCTCCGCTCTCGCCCGGGCGGTCCCCCACCATCCCCCGAACCGGGAAGGCGACATGTCACTCTCGCTCGACGGACTCGCGTCCGGACTCGACACGACAGCGCTGATCGACGCCCTCATGGACGTCCAGGCGATCCCCCGCACCCTGCTGCAGAACAAGGCGGACGACAAGGGCGTCGTCATCAGCCACCTGCAGACCCTGAACACCTCGCTGCAGGACCTGCTCACGAAGGCGACCGGCGCGAAGAAGGCCGACTCACTCGCCGCCTACACCGCCACGAGCTCGAGCGACGCCGTCGCCGTGACCGCCTCCGCCGGGGCCGCCGCGTCGCGCATGGAGGTCGTCGTCGACCGCGTGGCCACGGCCCACACCGTCGTGACGTCGGCGCTGACGGAGTGGCCCGAGCAGCCGCCCACCCTCACGCTCGTCGACGCCGAGGGCAACCAGACCGAGATCGTCGCGGTCGGCACCTCGCTCACCGAGGTCGCCGCCGCCATCAACAAGGCGGGCGCGCCCGTGACCGCGCAGGTCGTCTCGGCCGGCGTCGACGCGAACGGCGACCCGCTGCAGCGCCTGCAGCTCGTCGCGAACGCCAGCGGCGCCGCCGACACCTTCCAGCTGTACCGGGGCGACGCCGCCTCCGTCGACGCGGGCACCGCCGTCGACCTCGCGACCGAGCCCGGCGCGGCCGTCGTCGCCCAGGGCCAGGACGCGCAGGTGCGGCTGTGGGCGGGCACGGCGGCCGAGCAGGTCGTCACCTCGTCCACGAACACCTTCGACGACCTCATGCCCGGCATCGACGTGACCGTGTCGAAGGTCACGAGCGAGCCCGTCACCGTCTCAGTCTCCGCCGACACCGCCGCGAGCGCCAAGACCGCGAAGACGTTCGTCGACTCGATCGCCGCGGTGCTCAAGCGCATCGACGAGGGCTCCAAGGCGACGGTCGGCGGCGCCGGCGAGAGCACGACCCTCGGCGTCTACACGGGCGACAGCACCGTGCGGGCGCTGCGCCGCGCGCTGGCCGACGCCGTGCAGTACCCCGTCGACGGCGTCTCGCCCTCGTCGATCGGCATCTCGATCGACCGCTACGGCGTGCTCAGCTTCGACGCCGAGAAGTTCGAGGCCGCACTGGCGGACGATCCCGCCCTCGTCGAGAGCGTCTTCACCGGCATCGCGGGGCGCGTCGAGACGGTCACCAAGCAGTACTCCGACCCGTACGACGGCATGCTCACCACCCGCATCACGGGGCAGGAGAGCGAGGTCGACGCCCTCGAGGACCAGATCGAACGCTGGGACCTGCGCCTCGAGCAGCGCCGCGCGACGCTCGAGCGCACCTACGCGGCCCTCGAGACGATGCTCTCGCAGATGCAGTCGCAGCAGGAGTACCTCACCTCGCAGCTGGCGGCGCTGCCCACCTACAACAACGGGAAGAAGTGATGACCGCATTCGCACCCGGCGCCCGCGTCGCGCAGTTGCGCGCGGCCCAGCAGCGCTACCAGACCGACGCCGTGCTCTCGGCCACGCCCGAGCGCCTCGTCACGATGCTGTACGACCGCCTGCTGCTCGACGTCGAGCGCGCCGAGGCCGCCCAGCTCGCGGGGAACTGGCAGGACGCGTCCACCCACCTCGTGCACGCGCAGGCGATCGTCGCCGAGCTGAACGCCTCGCTCGCCGACACGTGGGACGGCAGCGCCTCGCTGCGCGCGCTCTACGTGCACCTCACCACGACCCTGATCGGCGCGAACATCGGCCGCGACCCGCAGCGCACGCGCGAGTGCCGCGACCTCATCGCGCCGCTGCGCGAGGCCTGGCACGGCGCCGCGCAGGCTGCGACGACCGCCCCGATGCACGCCAGTGCCTGAGAACGACGCGCTGCGCGCGTGGGCGACGCTCCTCGACCGCTTCGAGCGCGACCTGGCGCCCGGCGCCGCTCCCGCGCCGTGGACGCGGCCGGCCGCCGAGCTGCCGCCCGAGCTCGAGGCGCGGGCGCGCCGCGTGCTGCAGGCGCAGCGCGAGCGCGTGGCCGCGCTGGCCCGCGAGCGCGACGAGACCCTCGCGCAGCTGACGGCGCTGCGCCGGGTTCCCGGCGCCCCGGAGGGCCGCCCGGCGTACGTCGATCTGGACGGCTGAGAATCCGTTCCTAACGCGCGGCGCGCGGCTGCCGATAGAGCACCGTGAGCACGGATCGCTCGACCCTGAGGCCACGGATCGGCCGGACAGCTGCTATTGAAGGGCACACGTCCTCGTGTTCGACTCGGTCACCATCAGCGCGCTCACGAGCGCGCTCGACGGCCTGTCGCAGCGACAGCGCGCCATCGCCGACAACATCGCGAACGTCAACACCCCCGGCTATCACGCCAAGCGGGTGCAGTTCGAGGACGCCCTCGCCCGCTCGGTGGCGGAGGGCTCCGGCGTCGCCGAGGCGACGACCGCCGAGTCGCTCGAGCCCACGCGGCTGAACGGCAACAACGTCAACCTCGACACCGAGACCCTGTCGAACATCGACACCGTCCTGCGCTACCAGTTCGCCAGCCAGGCCATCGGCGGCTCGTTCAACGGCGTGCGCACGGCCCTGCGCACGACCTCGTGAGGAGGAACGCGTGACCTTCGACGCGATCGGCATCGCCGGCACCGGCCTGACGGTGCACCGCAAGTGGCTCGACGCCCTCAGCGACAACATCGCCAACGTCAACAACGCCCGCGCCACCGACGAGGCGGCGTTCCAGGAGCGCTACGTGATGGTCCAGAACTCGGCGGACAGCCCCGGCGTGTACGTCGCGGGCATCGCGTACGGCGATGAGGAGGGCCGGTTGGTGTACGAGCCCGACCACCCGCTCGCCGACGACGACGGCTACGTGCGCTACCCCGACATCGACCTCGGCGCGCAGATGAGCCAGCTCATCCTGGCCCAGCGCGGCTACCAGGCGAGCGCGGCGGTGGTGGACCGCGCGAAGACGACCTACGAGGCCGCCCTGCAGATCGGACGCTCCTGATGCCCCCCATCGACGCCATCGACTCCCTCTCGGGCGCGGCCGACGCGCTGCTCCCCCGCCCCACGGCCCCCGCCACCGACGGCACCGCGTTCGCGGACTCCGTCACGGGCGCGGTCGACGAGCTGGCGAAGCTGCAGGCCGCCTCGAACGAGCTGGCCGTGGCCGCCGTGACCGGTGACCTCGACGACATCCACTCGGCGATGATCGCCTCCACGCGCGCCTCCGTCACGCTCGAGCTCGTCGCGGCCGTGCGCAACAAGGGCGTCGACGCCTTCAACGAGATCATGAGGATGCAGGCCTGATGCCCCAGGCGGTGAGCGGCTTCTTCGGGCGGATCGGGCGCGCGATCTCGGGCTTCACGCTCGCGCAGCGCACGATCGCCATCATCGGCGTGGCCGTGCTCGCGCTCGGCGTGATCGCCCTGACGAGCTGGCTGACGCGGCCCCAGTACGCGCCGCTGTTCACGGGGCTCACCGCCTCGGACGCGAGCGCCGTGGTCGAGCAGCTGCAGACCGCGAACGTGCCGTACGAGCTCGCCGACGGCGGCGCGACGGTGCTCGTGCCGCAGCAGGACGTGTACGACCAGCGCCTCGCCGCCGCGGCGGCGGGCCTGCCGGGCGACGGCACGAACGGCTACACGCTGCTGGACGACATGGGCGTGACGACGAGCGAGTTCCAGCAGTCGGTCACGTACAAGCGCGCGATCGAGGGCGAGCTGGCGCGCACGATCTCGTCCATGGAGGGCGTAGGCGCGGCCTCGGTGCAGCTGGCGATCCCCGAGGAGAGCGTATTCGTCTCCGAGACGGTCGATCCCACCGCCTCGGTCTTCGTCGAGACGAAGTCCGGATCGACGCTCAGCCGCGAACAGGTGAACGCGATCGTGCACCTCACCTCCGCCGCGATCAGCGGCATGGCGCCCGAGAACGTCGCCGTGATCGACCAGGCGGGCGAGACGCTCTCGGCCGTGGGCACCGGCCCGGCCGGCGGTCTCGACGACCAGGCCTCGGCCTACGAGGCCAAGGTGGCCGCGAGCATCCAGGAGATGCTGGATCGCGTCGTCGGCGCCGGCAACGCCACCGTCACGGTCGCCGCCGACGTGTCCAACGCCACGAGCGAGCGGGTGGACGAGACGTTCACGAACCCGGAGGACGTGCCGCCCGCGACGGAGGAGACGCGCACCGAGACGTACACGGGCACGGGCGGCGGCGCCGGCGTGCTCGGCCCCGACAACATCGCCGTGCCCGACGGCCAGGGCGCCGGATCGTACGAGTCGAGCGAGACGATCGTCGACAACAGCGTGAACAAGAGCACCGAGCGCGTCTCGACGCCCGCCGGGGCCATCGAGCGCCAGACGGTCTCGGTCGCGGTGAACGAGGAGGCCGCCGCCGGCCTCGACGTGGGCCAGCTCGAGGAGCTCGTCGCCACCGCCGCCGGCCTCGACGCCGCGCGCGGCGACCAGGTGACCGTGGCGACGATGCCCTTCAGCACGGCCGACGCCGATGCCGCGCAGGCCGCGCTGGAGCAGGCGCGCGAGGCCGAGCAGGCCGAGCGGATGGACGCGCTGCTGCGCACCGCCGCGATCGCCGTCGCCATCGCCCTGCCGCTGCTGATCGGCGTGATCATCCTCGCCGTGCGCCTGCGCCGCCGCCGCACCGCGGACGAGATGGAGCCGATGGCCGCCCTCGACGCGACCCCGACGCTCCTGCTCACGCCGCAGGACGCGGCGGAGCCGCCCACGGTCGCCTTCGAGACGCCCCAGATCGAGACGCCGCCCACCGTTCCGCTCGGCCGCGACATCGACCCGGAGCCCGAGGGGCCGGAGCCCGACCAGATCGCGCTCGAGCGCCACCGCATCGAGCTCGAGTCGATCGCACGCCGCGACCCGCAGAAGACCGCCGAGGCGCTGCGCGCCATGATCGGCGAGGAGGTGAGCGTGTGAGCACGCTCACCGGCACCCAGAAGGCGGCCGTCGTCCTCATGAACCTCGATCGCTCCCGGGCGGTGGAGGTCATGAAGCACCTCACCGAGACCGAGGCCGAGGAGATCGCCGCCGAGATCATCCGGATGCGCCAGCCCGACGCGGCCACGACGGCGCGCGCGCTGCGCGAGTTCCACCGGCTCGCGAAGGGGCACCTGCCGCCGGGCCGCGGCGGCCGCGACGTCGCCGCCTCGCTGCTGGAGGCGTCGTTCGGCGCCGACCGCGCCGCGGGCGTGCTCACGCGCGTGAACTCGAGCATGGCCGGCACCTCGCTGGAGTTCCTCAACGCGGCCGACCCCGAGCAGCTCGCGACGCTGCTGGAGGGCGAGCTGCCCCAGACGATCGCGCTCATCCTGGCGCACCTGCGCACCAGCCACGCCGCCCACGTGCTCGCCGCCCTCCCCGATCCGCTGCGCACCGACGTCGCGCAGTCGATCGCGACGATGGGATCGGCGACGCAGGAGGCGATCGCGGTCGTGGCCGAGACGATGCGCTCGCGCACGGGCGTGTTCGCGATGCGCGAGGGCGCCGAGGCTGTGGGCGGCGTGCAGCCGCTCGTCGAGATCATCAACCGCTCCGACGCCACGATCGAGAAGGCGCTGCTCGAGAGCATCGACGCGCGCGATACGGCGCTGGCCGAGGAGATCCGCTCGCGCATGGTCACCTTCGCCGACATCGTCAAGCTCGAGGACCGCGACGCCCAGCGCGTGCTGCGCGGCGTCGACATCCGCACGCTGGCCCTCGCGCTCAAGGGCGTGAACCAGGCCATCGCCGACGTCATCCGCAAGAACGTCTCGGAGCGCAACCGCGAGGTGCTCGACGAGGAGATCCGGATCATGGGCCCCGTGCGCGTCTCGCAGGTCGAGGAGGCGAGGGCGGACATCGTCCGCACGATCCGCTCGCTCGCCGCGTCGGGCGACATCACGGTGCACCGCTCGGACGAGGACGAGTATGTCTACTGACGCCCCCTCGTTCACCTCGGCGGTGTTCCCCCGGATCGACCGGCGCGGCGCCGAGCGGGAGCGCGAGTTCGAGGCGGCCCGCATCCGCGGCTACGCCGCCGGTCATGCCACGGGCATGCGCGCCGCGAACGAGGCCGTCTCGCTCATCCGCGAGGAGCTCGCGCACGAGCGCCAGCAGGAGCGCATCGCGGCCGAGCGCCGCATCGGCCAGGCGCTCGTCGCGCTCGACGCCGCCGTGGCCGCGCTCGCCGCGCGGGAGCGCGAGCTCGTCGAGGCGGGCTGCCGCACGCTCGAGCGGCTCGCGGTGGAGCTGGCCGAGGCCGTCGTCGGCCGCGAGCTGAGCACCGCGGAAGACGCCGCGGCGCTCGCCGTGCGCCGCGCGCTGTCCGGCGCCGGCGCGGCCGAGGTGCGGGAGCTGCGCCTCAACCCCGTCGATCTCGAGACGCTGCGCGAGGCCGGTGCCGCGCCCGACGGGCTCGCCCTCACGGCCGACGCCTCGCTGGCGCGCGGCGACGCCGTCGCGGTGCTGCCCGAGGGCCTCGTCGACGCGCGGGTCGCGGCGGCCTTCGACCGCGCCCGCCGCGCCCTCGAGGCCGGCGACGCCGCCGAGACGGGTGGCGGATCATGAGCTGGGACGCCGTGCTCGAGGCCGTGCGACCGGAGCGGATGGGCTCGGTCGCGCAGGTGCGCGGGCTCGCCGTGGAGGTGCGCGGGCTCGACAGCGCCGTCGGCGATCTCGTCACGCTCGGCGACGGGATCGCGGCGGAGGTCGTCGCGACGGGCACCGACGGCGCGCGCTGCATGCCGCTCGCGCCCGTCACGGGGCTCACGGCGGGCGCCCCCGCTCGGGCGGCCGGCGGACCGCTGCGCGTGCCCGCCGGCGACGCGCTGCGCGGACGGGTGCTCGACGGGCTGGGCCGCCCGATCGACGGCAAGGGCCCGATCGACGCCCCGCGCGTCACGCTCGACAACGATCCGCCCTCGGCGATGGATCGCGCCCGCATCGACACGCCACTCTCGCTCGGCGTGCGCGCGATCGACACGCTCACGACGGTGGGCCGCGGCCAGCGGCTGGGCCTGTTCGCTGGATCGGGCGTGGGCAAGTCGTCGCTGCTGTCGATGATCGCGCGCGGCACCGAGGCCGAGGTCGCCGTCATCGCCCTCGTCGGCGAGCGCGGCCGCGAGGTGCGCGAGTTCCTCGAGGACGACCTCGGGCCGGAGGGCCTGGCGCGCTCGGTCGTCGTCGTGGCGACGTCCGACCAGCCCGCGATGGCCCGGCTGCGCGCCGCGTTCACGGCGACGCGCATCGCCGAGTCGTTCCGCGACGAGGGCGCGCACGCCGTGCTCATGATGGACTCCCTCACCCGCGTGGCCATGGCGCAGCGCGAGATCGGGCTCTCGGCCGGCGAGCCGCCGGCGACGCGCGGCTACCCGCCGTCGACGTTCTCGGTGCTCGCCCGGCTCCTCGAGCGCGCCGGCACGGGCAGCCGCGGATCGGTGACCGGCCTGTACACGGTGCTCGTCGACGGCGACGACCACAACGAGCCGATCGCCGACGCCGCGCGCTCGATCCTCGACGGCCACATCGTCCTCGATCGCGCGCTCGCCGTCACGGGACATCATCCGGCCATCGACGCGCTCGGATCGATCTCGCGCGTCGCGTCGAAGATCACCACGGTCGACCAGCGCCGGCTGGCCACGCACCTGCGCACCGTCATGGCCGCGCGCCGCGGCGCGAAGGACCTCATCGACATCGGCGCCTACCAGCCGGGAGCCGATCCGCGCGTCGACGCCGCCGTGGCGCACGACCGCGACATCACCGCCTTCCTCACCCAGGCACTCGACGAGTCGTGCCCCGCCCCCGAGGCGTGGCGACGGCTCGAGGTGCTCGTGTCGTCGTTCGGAGACCTGTCATGAGCGAGCGCTTCTCCCTCTCCGGACTGCTGCGGCTGCGCGGCGTGCAGGAGCGCGCCGCCGCCGAGCGCCTGTCGCGCGCGTCGATCGCCGCGCGCCAGGCGGAGGCGGGCGAGCGCCGCACGCGCGCCGCCCTCGCCGGCGCCGGCGACGCCGCGGTCGACGTGCGCTCCCTCGCCGCCATCGCCGCCTCGCGCGCCGCGGCCAGGGCGCAGCTGAGTGAGCTGAGCCTGCTGAGCGACGAGCGCCGCGACGCCGAGGAGGAGGCGCGCCGCGCGCACGCCGAGGCCAAGCGCCGCGCGCGGGGCCTCGAGAAGCTCGAGGCCGCGCACCGCGAGCGCGAGCGCAGCCGCGAGCTGCACGCCGAGCAGACCGCGCTCGACGAGATCGCCACGGGACGCTGGGCGTCCACACCCCGGGAAGGAGCCGCATGAGCATCTCCGCCATCACGGATCGGATCGCCAGCATCCAGTCCGCCATCCAGGAGCTGAGCACGCCCGCCGCGACGTCGACGACCGCGACGACGGCGGGGACGGCGACGACCGCCGCCACGGGAGCGGCCGAGTTCGACACGGTGCTGAACACGCTCTCCGGCGCCCCGACGGGCGGCGGCGTCACGGGCGAGGACATCGTCGCGCAGGCCAAGAACTACCTCGGCGTGCCGTACGTGTTCGGCGGCGAGGACGAGACGGGCATGGACTGCTCGGGGCTCGTGCAGCGGGTGCTCGCCGACCTCGGCATCGACGCGCCGCGAGTGGTGCAGGATCAGGCCGACATCGGCGTGGAGGTGCCCTCGCTCGACCAGGCGCGGCCCGGCGATCTCATCGTCACGAAGGGCGAGGGCCACATCGTGATCTACGCCGGCGACGGCAAGATCATCCACGCTCCCCGCCCCGGCAAGGACGTGCAGCTCGTCGACAACTACCTCTCCCCCGACGAGATCTCCACGATCCGCCGCGTGGCCACCGCCGCCGAGCCGGCCGTCGCCGCGGCCCCCGCATCGACGATCACGCAGGCCGAGATGCTCACCGCGATGCAGAGCGTCTTCGCGACGCAGCAGACCGGCCTGTCATCGGCGCTCGGCCTGCTGACGGGGGCGAGCTCGTGAGCCTCGTCGGCCTCGTCGCCGCCCCCGCCCCCGCCGCGCCCTCGGCCGGCCGCGACCAGGGCGCGCAGGCCACGGCCGGCGGCTTCGCGGCGGCCCTCGCCGCCGCCGGTGCCGATGCCACGGAGGCGAGCGCGCAGGCACCGGCCACGCCCGTGCCGGGCGAGGCCGCGGCGGAGGACACCGCCGGCGACGCCGCCGCGCCCGAGCCCGGCGGCGCCGAGGACGCGCCGGCCCCGGGCGGCGCCGCCGCCCTCCCGGTGCCGCCGGCGCCGCCCGCGCCGATGCCGGTCCCTCCCTCCGCCCTCCCGCTCGGTGACGACTCCACGCCCGCGGCGCCCGAGCCCGACGCGGATGCGACCGCGACGCCGGATGTCGCGGGCGATCCCGCCGCCGGCCTCGCCCCGGCCGATGCCGCGCCGCTGGCTTCCGTCGCCGCCGGCGAGACAAGCTCCCCGACCGCCGCCCAGGCCGCGACCGCGACGTCCGGGAGCGCGGTCGCCGCCTCCGCGACCCTCACGGACGCCCCTCCGGCCGCCCCGCCGGCCACGGTGCCGACGCGAGCACCGGCCGGCCGCGCGGACGCCGCGCCGAGCGCCACCGCGCCGACCGCGCCGGCGGCCGCGGGCGGCGCCGAGACGCCCGCGAACCCGGCGCCGGCGCCCGCGGCGCCCGCGGCGCCCGTTCCGCCGGCTCCCGCCCTCGCGACGGGCGAGGAGGCAGCGGCCGCGCCGGTTGCGCCCACCGCGCCCGCGGCACCGGCGGAGGCCGCGGCCGAGCAGCGCCCCGCCGGCGCGACCGAGGCGCCCGCCGCACCCGCGGCATCCGCCCCGGCCGAGGTGCGCGCCCCCGCAGCGCCGCCCGTCGCGCCCGTCGCCGCGCCCCGCCCCGCGCCGCCCCTCGCTCCCCAGCTCGCCCCGCAGCTGCTCGACCTCGCGCGCGCCGGCGACGGCACGCACGAGGTCACGGTCACGGTCTCGCCCGAGGATCTCGGCCCCGTCACGGTGCGGGCGCGCATCAGCGGCGACGTCCTGCGCATCGAGCTGTTCGCCCCGTCCGATGCGGGTCGTGACGCGATCCGACACATCCTCACCGACCTGCGCCGCGACCTCGCCATCGCCGCGCCGCACGCCACGCTCGGCCTGGGCGCCGACGATGCGGCGGCGGGCTCGCCGACGGGGCAGGGCGGCCAGGGCGCCGCGCCCCAGTCCGGCGCCGACGGCGGCCCGCTCCGCGACGGCTCACTCCGCGACGGCTCCGCCCGCGACGGCTCGGCGCGCGACGGCGCGCCCGCCCGCGACGGAGCACCGCGCGAGCACGGGGCCGGCCGGCCGGAGCCCGTGCCGCCCGCACCCTCCCCCTTCTCCCCCGCCAACGCGTCGTTCGACGTGCTCGCCTGATCGGAAGGCACCATGCCCCTCGTCGACCCCGTCTCCACCGCGACCGGCCTCTACACCGGTTCGACCACCACGACCGAGCGCAAGCAGACGCTCGATTCCGAGGTGTTCCTGCAGCTGCTCGTCACGCAGCTGCAGAACCAGGACCCCTCCTCCCCCATGGACACGAACGAGATGATCGCGCAGAGCACGCAGCTGGCCATGATGGAGCAGCTCACCGCGCTGTCGACGACGTCGACCGAGACGTTCGCGCTCACCATGCGCCAGGCGGCCACCGAGCTCGTGGGCCGCAAGGCCTCGTACCTCGACGCCGACGGCGCCACCCAGACCGGCGTCGTCACCGCCGTCTCGTTCGCCAAGGGCACCCCCGAGGTCCTCTTCGACGACGTCTCCGTGCCCCTCGACGCCGTCTCCGGCGTCGTCTCCTGATCCCCCACACCGAAGGAAGGCAACATGCTCCGCTCCCTCTACTCCGGCATCTCGGGCATGCGCTCGCACCAGACGATGCTCGATGTCACCGGAAACAACATCGCCAACGTCAACACGACCGCGTTCAAGGCCTCGTCGGTGGAGTTCCAGGACACGCTCTCGCAGCTCGTGCAGAACTCGACGCTCCCCCAGGCCGACACCGGCGGCAGCAACCCCGCGCAGGTCGGCCTCGGCGTGCAGGTCGCCGCCATCACGACGAACTTCGCGCAGGGCGCCGCCCAGTCCACGGGCGTGCCGACGCACCTCATGATCGCCGGCGACGGCTTCTTCGTCACGAGCACGGGCGGCGAGACCACCTACACCCGCAACGGCGCCTTCTCGTTCGACGCCCAGGGCCGGCTCGTGAGCTCGGACGGCGCGTTCGTGCAGGGCTGGACCGCGCAGAACGGCGTCATCGTGCCGGGATCGCCGCTGGGGAACATCACGCTGCCCGTCGGCGCCGTGTCGCCGGCCGCCGCGACGACGACGGCCCAGGTCTCCGGCAATCTGCCCTCCGACGCGGACGAGGGCGCGCAGCTCGTCCGCGACGTGACCGTGTACGACGCGCAGGGCGCGGCCGGCACCCTCACCCTCACCTTCACGCGCACCGGCACCGGCTGGAGCGTCACCGCCGAGGGCGGCAACCCCGTCGGCCTCGAGCTCGCGAACGGCGAGCTCACGCCGGAGGGCCCGCTCACGGTCGGCAACATCGAGATCGATCTGTCGAACATCACGGGCTACGCCGAGCTGTCGACCGTCGCGATCTCCGGGCAGAACGGCCGCCCCGCCGGCACGCTGCAGTCGTACGCGCTGTCGGACGACGGCAGCCTGGTCGGCACGTTCGACAACGGCGCCACCGCCGTGCTCGCGCGCGTCGCGCTGGCGAACTTCGTCAACCCCACGGGTCTCGAGAAGGTCGGCAACTCGCAGTACCGGCCCACCGTGAACTCGGGTGAGGCCGTCATCGGCGAGGCCGGCGCCGACGGCATGGGATCGCTCATCAGCGGGGCGCTGGAGATGTCGAACGTCGACCTCTCGCAGGAGTTCACGAACCTCATCGTCGCCCAGCGCGGCTTCCAGGCGAACGCCCGCATCATCACCACCAGCGACGAGGTGCTGCAGGAGCTGACCAACCTCAAGCGCTGATCCACGGGACGGCGTTCTCCGGAGCGCCGTCGCATGATCGGGAGGGCTCCGAGCGGTACGGCGGCAGCCCTCCCGACGTCTGTCACCCCTTCCGGTCCTCGATCGCGCGCGGAGAGGCAGAGACGTGCGTGGCGCCCGCGCCGCGCGTGAGGAGATTCACCGCCATGGCAGCGACCACGACCCTGCCGGAACTGACGGCAGCCGCCGTCGATGCGCTCACGGGCGATCGCTGGGCGATCCCGGAAGCCGTGCGGCAGGTGCCCGCGCGACCTGGCCTCTATGCCATCTACGGGGACGCGCAGGCGTGGCGCGATCTCCAGCTGGATCCTGCGCCCGGCACTCCCCTCTACGTCGGCAAGGCCGAACGGAGCCTCGCCGCCCGTGACCTGAGCGGCCACTTCGCGACCGACCCCGAGGTCAAGCCGCGCACCGGCAGCTCCACGGTGCGCCGCTCCTTCGCGGCACTGCTGCGCGACGCTCTCGGCCTGCATGCCGTGCCGCGCAACCCGTCCAAGCCCGAGCGCTTCTCGAACTATGCGCTCGCCGAGGGCGGGGACGGCCGTCTCACCGCCTGGATGCACGCACGGCTGACACTCGCTGTCTGGCCCTCGCCGGCCCGCATGCCGGTACCGCTCGGCGCCGTCGAGGCTGCCGTGATCGTGCACTTCACGCCGCCGATCAACATCAGCAACAACCCCGGCCGGCTTCCGCTGCTGCGCCGCGCGCGGGCCGCGATGGCCCTCGAGGCGGCGAGCTGGAACGGCAGCCGATGATCGATGCCGATGAGGCGATGGTCGCATGCCTCCCGGGCTCAGCAGGATGCCATCGAAGGACGGCCCCATGACGGACGGATGGACGTACGAGCACGATCCCGCCGGCTCCGCGCGATTCGTACTGGGTACGGTGGGCGTCAACCCCCTCGTGTGCATCGGGATCAATCCGAGCACTGCGGCGCCGAACGCGCCCGACCGCACCATCGCGCGCGTGATGCGTTTCGCCGCCGACAACGGGTTCGACAGCTGGACGATGCTGAACGTGTACCCCCAGATCTCCACGGATCCGCAGGGCCTCCATGCCGAGTTCGACGACGCGCTGAAGGCGGAGAACGAGCGTCATATCGCGCGGATGGTTCAGGGGCGCCCGACGCTTGTCGCCGCCTGGGGCGGGCTGATCGCATCGCGTCCCTACCTGCGGTTGCTGCTGCGCGACATTCTGCAGGTCGCGAACGATGCCGGATGCGAGTGGATGTCTCTTGGCGACCTCACGAAGAACGGTCATCCTCGTCATCCGCTCTACGTGCGCGCAGACGCCCCGCTTCGACCGTTCGACGTCGACGAGTACCTGCGTGCATGGCCGGGCGACGGGCGCTGACCGCGTCGTTCGAGGCCGAGGTGAACGATCGCTAACGCGGCGGCCCGTCCGGCCGACAGTGATCATCGACGGACCAGGACGGGCCGTCTGGCGACCCAGGAGGGGTCGCTCGCAGTTTCCAGGATGGAGCCATGATCGTCGTCACGCGCCTGAACCGAACCCGGTTCGCCGTGAATCCGGATCTCATCGAGCGGATTCACGAGTCGCCGGACACCACGCTGATCATGGTGGACGGAGCGACCTTCGTCGTCCTGGAGCCGATGTCCGAGGTCATCGAGCGGATCGCCGCCTTCCGCGCCCGCGTGCTCGCCTCGGCGGCCGACGTGCGCCGCTCCGGTGACGTGACCGGAGTGATCAGCTGATGGATCTCGCCTTCCTCATCGGAATCGTCGTCGCGTTCGGCTCGCTGTACGCGATGATCACGCTCGAGAACGCGAGCCTGGCCGCGCTGTTCCTGCCCGCCCCGATGATCCTCGTCTTCGGCGGCACCATCGCGATCGGCATCGCCAGCGGCACCATGCGCGACGCGATCGCCGCGTTCCGGGCACTGCCCCGCGCGATCCGCGGCGACCGCCGCACGGCGTCCGACCTGATCGACCAGATCGTCGGCTACGCCGAGAAGGCCCGCGCCGAGGGTCTGCTGTCGCTCGAGCAGCTCGTGCCCGAGACCGACGACGCGTTCATGCGGCAGGCGCTGCAGAGCATCGCCGACGGCACCGACGCCGAGGAGCTGCGCATCGTCTTCGAGGACGAGATCGCCTCCGCCGCGGCGCGCAACCGCACCGCCTCGCGCTTCTTCATGACGCTGGGCGGGTACGCGCCGACCGTCGGCATCATCGGCACGGTCGTCTCGCTCACGCACGTGCTCGAGCAGCTCGACACCCCCGACACGCTCGGTCCCATGATCGCCGCCGCCTTCGTCGCGACCCTGTGGGGCCTGCTGTCGGCCAACTTCATGTGGCTGCCGATCGGCAACCGTCTGCAGCGCCTGGCCGAGATCGAGATGGAGCGCATGACGCTCGTCATGGAGGGCATGCTCACGGTCCAGGCCGGCAGCCCGCCGCACCACGTCGCCGAGCGGCTGCAGGCCCTCGTGTCGGATCGCAAGGCGCCCGCGCCCGCCAAGGCCGCCGCGAGCGCCGACATGCCGGAGACGATCGAGGCGGCATGAGCGTGCGGCGCGGAGGCCGCCGCCGCGCGGCCGATCACTCCTCCGGGGGCCACGACGGCCCGGACGAGCGCTGGATGGCGTCGTACCTCGACATGATCACGGTGCTCATGTGCCTGTTCATCGTGCTGTACGCGATGTCGAGCGTCGATCAGGAGAAGTTCGACCAGCTGCGCGACTCGCTCGCCACCGGCTTCGGGCAGGAGCCGAGCGAGGAGGTCGACCTCAGCACCGGCCTCGTGCTGCCCCCGGAGCTCGAGGCCGAGGACGAGGGCGCGGCCGCCGACCCCACGCTGCTCGCCGCCCAGCAGGAGGTCGAGAACCTGCAGGATCTGCAGCGCCGGATGCAGAGCGCGCTGGATGCCCGTGGCCTCGGCGACACCGCCGAGTTCGTCATCGACGACCGCGGCCTGACCGTGGGGCTCATCGGCGCCGAGACGTTCTTCGAGACGAACAGCGTCGACCTGAGCGCCAAGGCCGTCGCGGTGCTCGACGCGCTGGGCACGGTGCTCGTCGAAGTGCCGAACCAGATCTCCGTCGAGGGCCACGCCGACCGCCGTCCCACCACCGCGGTGTACGAGACGAACTGGGAGCTCTCCTCGGGGCGCGCCACACAGGTGCTGCGCCACCTCGTCGAGGTGGGGCGCGTGCGCGGCGACCACGTGCAGGCCGTGGGGTACGGCGACGCCCGCCCGGTGGCCGAGGGCGACTCGGCCGCGGATCTCGCCCGCAACCGCCGCGTCGACATCGTCGTGCTCTCCGATGCCGAGGAGGAGGTGCGCGCGCTCATCCCCGACATCGTCGCCGGCCAGTCGAGCTGAGCCGCCGCGGACCGTCCGGCAGGCCGATCCGCGAGCCGATCGCCCGACCGATCCGATCCCGTCGCCGGAACCCGAAGCCGGCGGCGCCTAACGCACGTCCGCACACGCCCGATAGTCCGGGTCGTGGTGATCGACGTGCGCGCGAACGCGCCCGCCCAGGGCGAGACGGACCAGACGGTCGAGGTGTACGACTTCGGCCGCCCGGCCACGCTCGCGCGCGAGCACGCCCGCGCGCTCGAGCTGTCGTTCGAGACCTTCGCGCGCCTGTGGGCCACGCAGCTCACCGACAAGATCCGCGCCCGCTCGCACGTGGCGGTGGAGCAGGTCGAGCTGCAGACCTACGCGGAGTACGCCGACGGGCTGCCGTCGACGACGACCGTCGTCGTGTGCGCCGTGCCTGAGAGCGAGGCCAGCGGCATCGTGCAGTTCCCGCTGTCGGCGGCGCTGTCGTGGATCGTGCAGATGGTGGGAGGCCGCCCCGTGGAGGTCACGGACGAGCGGCCCCTCACGACCATCGAGCAGGCGCTCATCCGGTACCTCATGGCGGACGGCCTCGAGACGCTCTCGCACGCGCTCGGTGCCCTGCTGCCCGGCCGGCTCGCCGTGAGCGGGATCCAGTACAACCCGCAGTTCGCCCAGCTCGCGTCGGCCGGAGACCTCGTCATCGTGGCCCGGCTGTCGCTGAGCACCGGCGACCGCACCGTGCCGGCGAGCGTCATGCTCCCCGCGGCGCTCGTGCTGGAGCGGCTGAGCAGCGCGGCCCCCGTCATGCCGTCCGACCGGGCGTCCGAGCTCGTGCACGAGCAGGTGGAGCACACCCCGCTCGAGCTCGCCCTGCGGCTGACGCCGCTCACCGTGCACCCGACGGACGTCCTCGACCTGTCGGTGGGCGACCTCATCCGCATCCCGCATGCCGACGACCGCCCGCTCGATCTCGTCGCGGCAGGCGTGCCCGTCGCGTCCGCCGCCGTCGGCGCGAGCGGCGCGCGTCTCGCGTGCGTCATCACGTCGGTGCCGTCCGATCCCGCGGCGCCGTCCGATCCCGTCCCCGCAGAGGAGCCCAGGTGACCCCCACCGCCCACGAGTCCGCCGTCGCCGCCGCGTTCGCGTCGCGGCTGCCGACGACCAGCGAGATCAGCGCCCATGCGTCGCACGCCTCGGGTGACACCGGCGACGCGGTCATCGTGTCGTACGTCGGCGAGTCGAGCGCCGAGCTGGCCGTGCTCATCCTCGACCCCGCCGCCCTCGTCGACGGCGTGCCCGACGCCCCGCTGCCCGACCGGCTGCACGAGTCGCTCGACGCCGCCTCGGCCGCCCTCGGCCCCGGCGTCATGCGCGAGGCGCGCGTCGGCGACGCCTCGTCGCTCTTCTCGCACCCGCAGGCGCGGATCTTCGACCTGCAGGACGAGTCCGGCCGCACGATCGGCCGCCTCGCCGTGCGCGTGACGCACGCCGCCACGGCGACCGGCGTGCCCTCGCGCCGGCTGCAGCGCATCGCGGGCGTCGAGATGGAGCTGACCGTCGAGATCGGCCGCACCCGCATGGCCGTGCGCGACGTGCTCGACCTCTCCCCCGGCCGCGTCGTGGAGCTCGACCGCTCCGCCGGCGCGCCCGCCGACGTGAAGCTGAACGGGCGCCTCATCGCGCACGGCGAGATCGTGGTCGTCGACCAGGACTACGCCGTGCGGATCACGCGCATTCTCGAGAACGCCGAGGTCTGAGCTGGACGATCTGCTGCTCGCGCTGCGCGTCGCGGTCTCGCTCGCGGCGGTGCTCGGCGCGCTCTGGTACCTGCAGCGCCGCTTCACCCGCGGCGCGAAGGTGCCGCGCGACATCGCGGTGGTGTCGCGGCAGTCCCTGGGCGGCAAGGCACAGCTCGTGGTGGTCGACGTCGAGGGCACGCGCTACGTGCTGGG
This sequence comes from Microbacterium sp. NPDC003461, assembly GCF_053588335.1. Lineage (NCBI taxonomy): Bacteria > Bacillati > Actinomycetota > Actinomycetes > Micrococcales > Microbacteriaceae > Microbacterium > Microbacterium sp. NPDC003461. The sequence continues at coordinate 48,332 of NZ_JBSFPT010000009.1, forward strand.
CGTCACCGAGCAGGGCGTGAACGTGGTCGACCGCATCCGCTCGCCCCATCAGATCACCGCGCCCGCGGACCCCGAGCCCGGGTTCGACGCGGATGCGGTGGAGCCGGCCGCCGCGCTGCCGGACGACGTGCCGCTGCGGCGCGACCGCTCCCGCCGCCGGCCCGATCCGCTGAGCGGATCGATCCTCTCCCCCGCGACCTGGAGGCAGACCGCCGAGGCGCTGCGCCGCACGCGATGAACATCGACATCTACGGCGTCAACGGCGAGCCGTCGTCGTCGATCCTGACGCTGCTCGGCATCACGCTGCTGTCGGTGGCGCCGGCGCTGCTGCTGATGATGACGTCGTTCACGAAGATCTTCGTCGTCCTCGCCCTCGCGCGGAACGCGCTGTCGCTGCCGTCGATCCCGCCGAACCAGGTGCTCGCCGGGCTGTCGCTGTTCCTGTCGATCTTCATCATGTGGCCGGTGCTCACCGACATCAACGAGATCGCCGTGCAGCCCTTCGTCGACGGCGCGATGACGTTCCAGCAGGCCTTCGACGTCGGCCAGGGCCCGCTGCGCGACTGGATGCTCGCGTACACGCGCGAGGAGGACCTCGCGCTCATGACCCGCGCCGCGGATCAGCCCAATCCGGACGATCCGGGCAGCGTGCCGCTGTACACGCTCATCCCGGCGTTCATGATCTCCGAGCTGCGGGCGGCGTTCATCATCGGCTTCGTCATCTTCGTGCCGTTCCTCATCATCGACCTCGTCGTCGCGTCGGCGCTCATGGCGATGGGCATGATGATGCTCCCGCCGGTCATGATCTCGCTGCCGTTCAAGATCCTGCTGTTCATCCTCGTCGACGGCTGGGGTCTCATCATCCGGTCGCTGCTCGACTCGTACGGGGGCGTGGGATGACCCCGGAGGCGGTGCTCGACATCGGGATGCAGGGCCTGATCCTCGCGACCAAGCTCGCCGCGCCCCTGCTCGTCACGGCGCTCGTGGTGGGCTTCGCGATCTCGCTGCTGCAGTCGATCACGCAGGTGCAGGAGGTGACGCTGTCGTTCGTGCCGAAGGCCGTCGCCGTCGCGATCGCGCTGCTCGTGTGCGGCAACTGGATGATCGCCGAGGCCATCGCCTTCACGAACGAGATGTTCGGGCGCCTCCCCTCTCTCCTCTCGGGCGGCTGACGTGAACATCCCGGTGGACTTCGTGTGGCTGGAGGCGACGATGATGGCCGCCGTGCGCATCACGGCGTTCCTGTTCATCGCCCCGCCGTTCTCGCACGGCGCGATCCCCGCCCGCATCAAGGCGATGCTGGGGATCGGGCTGTCGCTGGCCGTCGGCGCCACGGTCGCGCCGGGCTACGAGAGCCTCGCCACGGCGCCGTTCCTCGGGGCCCTCGTGCTGCAGCTGCTCACCGGGGCGCTGCTCGGCTTCCTCGTGCTGGCCGTCTTCTCGGCGGTGCAGGCGGCGGGAAGCCTCATCGACGTGTTCGGCGGCTTCCAGCTCGCCCAGGCGTTCGACCCGCAGTCCATGGTCAACGGTGCGCAGTTCACGCGCCTGTTCCAGATGACCGCGATCGTGCTGCTGTTCGCCTCGGACGGCTACCAGCTCATCATCGCCGGGCTCGCGCGCAGCTTCGACGCCGTGCCCGTCGACGGCGTCTTCGACATCTCGGGCCCCGCCGAGCTGCTCACCGGGGTCGTCGGGCAGCTCATGCTCGCCTCGGTCCAGATCGCCGGCCCGCTCGTGCTGGTGCTGTTCCTGGCCGACGTGGGCCTGGGCCTCATCACGCGCGTCGCCCCGGCGCTCAACGCGTTCGCGCTCGGCTTCCCGCTCAAGATCATGCTGACGCTCGTACTCGCCGGCATCGTCGTGCTGACGCTGCCCGGCATCGTCGACGCGCTGGCCCGCCAGGCCCTGGGACTGATGCGGGGGGTGACCCCGTGAGCCAGTCCGACAGCGGCGAGCGCACCGAGAAGGCCACCGAGCGGCGGCTGCGCGAGGCGCGGCGCAAGGGCCGCATCTCGCGCAGCCAGGACCTCACCGCCTGGGTGGGGATCGCCGCGGCCGGCGCGCTCATGTCCACCGCCGTCGCCGACGGCGCGCAGGCCGGCACCGCCCAGTTCCTCGCCGTCGGGTCGATCACGCGCGACCCGGATCCGCAGCGGGCGGTGGCCATCCTCGGCGACGCGCTGGGCTCGATGGGCGCCACCCTCGGACCGTTCCTGGCCGCCGTGATGATCGCGACGGTGATCGCCGCCGCGGCGCAGGGCGGCGTCCACCTGCGGGGCGTGCCGATGCGCGTCGAGCAGTTCAACATCGTCACGGGCCTGCGCCGCGTCTTCGGCATGCAGGCGCTGTGGGAGGGCGCCAAGGCGCTGCTCAAGACGGCCGCGATCGGCGGGGCGCTGTGGCTCGTCATCGCGAGCCTCGTGCCCATGCTCGCCGCCAGCGGCGGCAGCTCGGTGAGCCGCCTCATCTCCGAGGCCGCCGGGGCCGCCGCCGCGGTGCTCTGGGTCGCCGTCGCCGTGGGCGTCGCGCTCGCGATCGTCGACGTCATGGTCGTGATGCGCCGCAACACCAAGCACACGCGCATGACCAAGCGCGAGGCGCGCGACGAGAACAAGAACTCCGAGGGCGACCCCCTCATCCGCCAGCAGCGCCGCTCGCGCCAGCTGGCGATGAGCCGCAACCGCATGATCGCGGCGGTCGGCGGCAGCGACGTCGTGCTCGTCAACCCCACGCACGTGGCGGTCGCCCTCTCGTACGAGCCCGGCCGCTCCGCCCCCCGCGTCGTCGCGAAGGGCGCGGGCATCATCGCCGAGCGCATCCGCGAGCGCGCGGCCGAGGCCGGCGTGCCCATGGTCCGCGACATCCCCCTCGCCCGCGCCATCCACGCCGCGTGCGAGCTGGGCCAGGAGATCCCGGCCGAGCTCTACACGGCCGTCGCCCGCGTGCTCGTCTTCGTCGCCGCGCTCAAGCGCCGCGGCTCGGCGCGCGGCGTGCACACCATGCCCGATCCATCCACCGCAGGGAGACCCGCATGAGAACCGTCCTGAAGAGCCTGGCCGTGCCGATCGGCGTGGTCGGGATCATCATGCTGCTCGTGGTGCCGGTGCCGCCGCCGCTGCTGGACCTGCTGATCATCCTGAACATCATGTTCGCGCTCGTCATCCTGCTCACGACGATGTTCGCCAAGAAGCCGCTCGACTTCTCGGTGTTCCCCTCGCTGCTGCTCGTCGCCACGCTGTTCCGGCTCGGGCTCAACGTCGCCTCGACGCGCCTCGTGCTCGGCGAGGCGTACGCCGGCGAGGTGATCCACGCCTTCGGAGACATCGCGGTGGGCGGATCGCTCATCATCGGCGCCGTCGTGTTCCTCATCCTCGTCGTCATCCAGTTCGTCGTGGTGACGAAGGGCGCCGAGCGCGTCGCGGAGGTCGGCGCGCGCTTCACCCTCGACGCCATGCCGGGCAAGCAGATGGCGATCGACGCCGACCTCAACGCGGGACTCATCACCGACACCGAGGCGCGGGCGCGGCGCGCCGAGGTGGCGGCCGAGGCCGACTTCTACGGCGCGATGGACGGCGCGTCGAAGTTCGTCAAGGGCGACGCGATCGCGGGCCTCGTGATCATCATCATCAACTTCGTCGGCGGGCTCGCGATCGGCATGGTCCAGCACGGCATGGCGATCGACGAGGCGCTGGGCACCTACAGCCTGCTGACGATCGGCGACGGCCTCGTGACGCAGATCCCCGCCCTGCTCATGGCCGTCTCGACGGGCATGATCGTCACGCGCGCCAACACCGAGCACGAGATGGGCCAGGCCGCGTCGGCCCAGCTCATGCAGTCGCGCATCGCGCTGAGCATCGCGGGCGCGGCGGCCATCGTCATGTCGCTCATCCCCGGCATGCCGATGCTGCCGTTCATCGCGATCGGTGCGGCGCTGCTGCTGGCGGCCCAGCGGATCAAGGCGGCCGAGGCGCGCCGCGAGGCGCAGGAGACCGAGGTCGCGCCGAGCAAGCCGTCCGACCGGCCGGAGGACCTCATGGAGCGCATGCGGGTGCACGCGCTCGAGATCCTGCTCGCGCCCAACCTCGTCGACCTCGTCACGGGCGGGCCGGACGACCTGCTGGCGCGCGTGAAGGCGCTGCGCCAGCGCATCGCGCTGGAGCTGGGCTTCCTCGTGCCGCCCGTGCGCACGCGCGACAGCATCGACCTGCCGTCTTCCACCTACGTCATCCGGATCGCCGGGGTCGAGGCCGGCCGCGGCGTCGCGCCGCCGGCGTCGGTGCTGGCGCTCGGCGGGGCGCTCGAGACGCTGCCCGGCGCGACGACGCTCGACCCGGTCTTCGGGCTGGAGGGCAAGTGGATCCCGCTCGAGATGCGCCACAGCGCCGAGCTGGCCGGCGCGACGGTGATCGACCGGGCGAGCGTGATCGTCACGCACCTGTCCGACATCGTGCAGGCGGGCGCGGCGCGCCTGCTCAGCCGCGAGGACGTGCGCCAGCTCACCGACGGCCTGCGCCAGGTGAGCCCGGCGGCCGTCGAGGAGCTGACGCCGTCGCTGCTCTCGCTCGCCGAGATCCAGCGCGTGCTCACCGGACTGCTCGCCGAGCGTGTGCCGATCAACGACCTCGCGCGCATCTACGAGGCCCTCGCGCTGCGGGCCAAGGTGTCGACCGATCCCGAGGGCCTCATCGAGGCCGCCCGCGCCGCGCTCGGCCCGGCGATCGCCGCGCGCTTCGCGCAGGACGGCCGGCTGCGGGTGATCATGATCGCGCCGCTGCTGGAGCAGGCGATGCTCGAGGGCATGCGCTCGGGAGAGGACGGCACGCACATCGTGCTCGACCCGGCCCGGATCGAGCAGATCGTGCAATCCGTCAAGGACGCCACGGCCGGCATCGACCCGTCGCTCGGCGAGCCCGTGCTCGTGTGCGCGCCGACCCTGCGGCCCGCCGTGCGCCGCCTCGTGTCGGCGCAGGCCGACGGCATCCCCGTGCTGTCGTACAACGAGGCGACCGCGGGCGGCATGACGATCGAGACGGTCGGCGTCGTGCGCGACGCGCAGTCGCTGGCCGCGTGATCCCGCCGCCCCTGACCGATCGGCCCCTCCCGGCCGATAGTCTGGGGCGATGCTGGTGTTGACGAGGCGGATCGGCGAGAGCCTGCTGATCGGCGACGACGTCGAGGTCACGGTGCTCGACGTCAAGGGCGACAGCATCCGCATCGGCATCCGCGCCCCGCGCTCCACCCGCATCCAGCGCTCCGAGATCGTCGACGCCGTGCGCGCCGAGAACGCCGAGGCCGCCCACGCGGGGGACGACGCCGAGAAGGCCCTGCGCGACGCCCTCTCCGGCCACCCCTGACCCGCTCTTCTTCCGCGAGACAGCAACTGTGCGCCGAGACAGCGGCGTCTGCACGCTGTCTCGGCGCGGGGTTGCTGTCTCACTGGGCGTGAGGGCCGGTACGCTCGGCAGGATGAGTGTCGTGCCCGCGTCCTGGATCCCGCACCGCCGCGCGAGCGACCGCGAGTTGCTCGGGTGGATCCGGCCGGAGGGCGAGGGGTTCGTCGCGGTGTCGCTCTTCGGCGCCGACGTGTCGGGGCCGCTCGACTGGGTCGCGGCAGAGGAGGAGCTGGAGGCCGTCGGGCTCTCGTGGCTGGCCGACGTGTGGGAGCTCGAGCTCGACGGCCGCGCCGTCCGGGTGCGGATCGTCGAGGTCTCGCCCGGCGAGAGCGCCGCGCGGCCCGGCCGCGTGCTCGTCAAGACCGACGACTTCGGCGCGATCGACGTGCCCTACGAGCTGCACGAGCTGCCGTGGCCGCCCCCGCCCGCGCTGCGCCCGGCCCGCCCGGGCACGACAACCTCCCCCTGGGGCTGACGCTGTCCCCGTTCGTCGACCGAGCGAAGCGAGCGGAGACGAGGTCGGTGCCTGATGGGTGTCGAACGGATCGGTTGCTGAACGGAGCGGCCGGAGGCCGCGGAGATGAAGCGACCACCGCAACGTCATCATGTGCGAATCAGCACCTGCCAATCCTGTGGATAACTTCGGCGAGTGTCGGAGGTTGGTTCTAGTGTCGAGTCATGGAAACCACTCCTCCGCTCGAGTCCCGGGACCGCGACACACGCGCCGTGGTCGCGGATGCGCAGGCGCTGCTGGCGGGCGTGCGGTCCCGGGTGGAGGGCGCGTCGGATGCGGATCTGGTGGCCTTGGCCGGGGAGGTCGAGGGCCTGGGTCGTGTGGTGGATGCGCTGCGGGTGCGTGTGGCCGGTGAGGTCGATGCCCGCTCGGACCGTTCCGGCGACGACCGCCTCTCCGCCCGGTTCGGATGCCGTTCCGCGGTCGAACTGCTCGAGCGGGCCACGGGAGCGTCGCCGGGGGCCGTGAACCACCGGATCCGTCTCGACTCCCACACCCGCCCACGCCTGTCGCTGCTGGGTGAGACGCTGCCGGCCCCGTTCCCGGTGGTGGCGGATGCTCTCCGTGACGGGGTGCTGGGGGTGGAGGCGGCCCGGGTGATCACCGACTCCCTCCACCGGGTGCGGCGGCACGGCACGGCGCTCGCGGAGCATGTGGCGGTGGCGGAGCAGCAGCTGGTCGCCAGCGCCACCGGCCGCCCCACCGAGGAGGATCTCCCCGACGGTGAGGCCCCGGTGCCGGTGACGTTCGCACTGCTGCGGGTCCAGGCCGACGCGTGGGCGGCATGGTTGGACCCGGACGGTGCCGAACCCGACGCCGAACGCGCGTCCCGGAACAGGTCCCTCACCCTCGGCACCCCCAGGAACGGGCTGGTCCCGATCCGGGGTGAGCTGATGCCCGAGACCGCCGCCGGGCTGCAGCGGATGTTCGACGCGTACCTGAACCCCGCCGTCGACTTCACCCCCACCGGGTCACTCGGAGACGGTCTCGGCACCGACCCGGAAACCCGCGGCCCCGACGACCCCTGGAGTCGGGATGAGATCGTCCACGACCCGCGCACGGCCACGCAGAAGCGTCACGACGTCCTCACCGCCGTCATCCACACCGCCGCAAAAGACCCCGACGCTCCGACGCTCGGAGGTGCCGCCCCGACGCTGCTCGTCACGATCACCGATGACGCGCTCGCCCCCGGCGGCACCGCCCAGCTCGAGGGCACCGACCTGCCGGTCCCCGCGTCGGTGGCGCACCGGATCGCGTGTACGGGGGCGGTGCAGAAGGTGTTCCTCAACCCGGAGGGGCGGATCATCCGCCTCGGCAGCCCGGAGCGGGTGTTCAACGCGCATCAGCGTCGGGCGATCACCGCCCGAGACGGCGGGTGCATCATCCCCGGCTGCAGCATCCCGGCCGCGTGGTGCGAGATCCACCACGTCGAAGAGCACTCGAAGGGCGGCGCGACCCATACCGATAACGGGGTGCTCCTGTGCTGGTGGCACCACCACAACCTCGACCGGTCGGGCTGGCGCATCCGCATGCGAAACGGCCTGCCCGAAGTCAGCGCCCCGGCCTGGATCGACCGACACCGCACCTACCGACCCGCACGACCGCCCCACCGCACCGCCCGCACCCCGGCACGGGCACGGGCACGAACACGACAGCGCGGCCCGACACGACGACCCGACCCCGCCTGACCTACCGCCGGCGGCCAGCGGCTGCGTTCACGGCCGTCCGCCTCCCGGCCCGCCGGCCATGCCGGTCGATTCCTGCTGCTCGACGCTGTTCGCGTAGTCGTTCGTCGGGTCGCGGTAGATCGTGTGCACGTGCCCCCAGCCGGAGGTCGTCACGCCGTCCACGTCAGCGCCGGCGGATCCCTGCTGGCCCGCGAAGCCGATGTACACATTCGGGCCGGAGATGAGGAAGCCGATGCCGTTGCCCTGCGTCATGTCGTACACCGTCGCGCCCGACCAGCTGACGTAGGTCTCGTCGAGCGTCTCCTCGATCTCGGCGAGCGCGGCGGCCGTCGTCTCGTCGTCCGCCATGCCCGCCCAGTTCGCGATGACGTCGAGCAGCAGCTGCTTCTGCTCGTCGGTCAGGTCCGATCCGCGCAGCCCGACCCCCGTGTCGTAGTCGCACGTGCCGCCGGGCTGGCAGGAGAACTCCTGCACCTGCTCTCCCTGGTACAGCGCGTCGATCTGCGCGGCATCGAGGCTGTCGTAGAAGGCGAATGCCGTCTCGTAGATCGTGGCGAACGGCTGCACCTCCTCGCCGTCCTCCCCGGTGTAGACGGCCGGCTGCACGCCGAGATGCGTGGGCGCGAACGTGATGGCGTTCTCGGCACCCTGCAGCGTCGCGTTGATGCCGAGATGATGTCCTCCGAACTGCACCTCCCACGATCTGGTGTCGGATGGATCGCCGAAGAAGGCGAGGTAGTACTGGCCGAGCGAGTCCTCGGTGGACGAGCTGTACTCGCCGAGGTACTCGTCGCCGCCCATGATTCCTGTCACCATGGCGTAGGCCTCGTCCTCGAGCAGCGCCTCGAGCACGTTCATCGCCGCCGCCCGCTGCTCGTCGGTCAGATCGGCCAGGTTGAGGCCTGCCCGCTGGACGAAGGTGACGGGGAAGTTCGTCCACGACGTCGTCTTCGTCACGTCGTCGAAGTCGTACGTCACGGTCTCGCGCTGCTCGTCGCTCAGCGTCGCGAGGAACGCGTCGGCCGCCGCTGCCGTGTCGGCGATCGTGCCTGCGGTCGTCGTCCCGTCGGCGTCGTCCGCGGTGGTCGCGCTGGCGCTGGACGGGGAGGAGGGACTCGAGGGCTCGGCGGTCGACGCGGTGCTCGAGCCGGCCGCGCAGCCCGCGAGGACGAGGCCCGCCGCCAGAAGGGACGAGAGGATCCACGCGGCACGCGGCCGGGACGCCCGCTGGGCGGGAGGAGTGTTCTGAGGGAGGAAGCTGCGGTCTTCGGTCATGAAGAAGAGCCTGCCGCCCGCATCTTTCCCCGCACTTTGGCGCCGCTATGCCTCCGATATGAACGCGCGGTCCGCCCGCCTTCGCGCCGCCGTGAGCCCCGCATCCCCCGCCAGCAGCGCCGCGACGGCCGCGACGTACACGACGAGGTCGCGCGCGTCGAACGCCGTGCCCAGCAGCAGGACGGCCGGGCGGAAGGCGGCGACCACGGCGCCCGGCAGGGCGGTGAGCTGCAGCAGCTCCACCGCCACGCACCAGGCCGCGGCGAGCGCGCCCACCGCGAGGGGCGGCAGACGGGGTGCGAGCAGCGCGACGCCGAGGTATGCCGCCGCGGCGTAGAGCGCGTCGCCGGCGATGTCGGTCGCGGCCGTGTCGGGCAGTGCGCCGTGCACGAGCAGACCGCACGCGATGACGACCGCGAGGCCGATGGCCGCGACGATGCGACGCGCCCCGCGCCGCGGCGGCGCCGCGCTCACGCGATCACCCCGGCGGCGCGCGCCGGCTCCGCATACGCCACCGCGAGCGTGGCGACGGTGTCGTGCGCGTTCAGCCCGCTGGGGTTCGGCACGACCCACAGCTCCGAGGGGCCGAGCCGCTCGGGCTGGCGCCCGGCCGCCGCGCGCGGGCGGCGGAAGCCCTGCCGGTACGCCGTGAGCCCGACGACCGCGATCACCGGTGCGCCCCACCGCCGCGCGTCGCCCTCGAGTCGCTCCGCCCCGGTCACGAGCTCCTCGCGCGTCAGCTCGTCGGCGCGGGCGGTGGCGCGATGCACGAGGTTCGAGACGCCGATCCCCGCGTCCAGGATCATCCGGCGATCCGTGTCCGCGAACCCCTCCGGCGTGATCTCGGGCGGCCGCGGCAGGATGCCCGCCGCGGCGAGCGCCGGATAGAACCGGTTGCCCGGGTGCGCGAAGTGCGCGCCGGTCGCCGCGGTCCACAGCCCCGGGTTGATGCCGACGAACACGAGGCGCGGCCGCTCGGGCATCAGATCGGGCACGGCGCGGTCGCGAGCGGCCTCGAGCTGGGCGCGGGTGAATCCCATGCCGACAGTCTGCGGGACCGAGGATCGGCGGATCCTGCGACCGCGCCGAACGTGCGCAGAACGCAGCGAGCGCGGCCGACCACCGCCGGCCGCGCTCAGGAGCTGCGCGTCACTGCGCCTCGGCCAGCCGGCGCGCGAGCATCTGCTTGCCCTGCTCGCCGGCCTTGCGGTTCTCGTGCTGGATCTTGCGGAACCAGGTGGCGAGCTCCTCGTCGCCCTCGCGCTCCGCGTCCTCGATGTACGTCTCGAGCTTCCACACGTTGTGCAGCGACGCCTCGAGCGCCCAGATCAGGTTGTAGTTCTTGTCGCGGACGGGGCTCTGCGGCTCGTCGGCCATGATGACTCCTTTCGTCGTGTGCGTTCGCCGCCACGCTAAGAGCCCTCGCGGCGTCGCACACCGGGGTGGCGCCCGCGGGCCGCTTCGCGCATACTGGCGCCCTTTCCACCGATCCGGCGCCACGTCCCCGCCGCCCGCCTAGGGTCGACGCATGGATGCTCTCTACACGACCGAAGCACTCTCGACCGGCGCGGGCCGCGACGGGCACGTCGCCGTCGCCGGGTCCGACCTCGCGTTCGACCTCGCCGTCCCGAGGGAGATGGGCGGATCGGGCGCCGGCGCCAACCCCGAGCAGCTGTTCGCCGCGGGGTACGCCGCGTGCTTCCACTCGGCGCTGCACGCCGTCGCGCGCGGCCGGAAGATCGCGATCGAGGGATCGTCGGTCGGCTCGCGCGTGTCGATCGGATCGAACGGCGAGGGCGGGTTCCAGCTCGCCGTGCAGCTGGAGGTCGTCATCCCCGAGCTCGACCACGCCACGGCGCAGGAACTCGCGGACGCCGCCCACGAGGTCTGCCCCTACTCGAACGCGACGCGCGGCAACATCGAGGTCACCGTCACCGTCTCGGACGACTGATCGCCGCGTCAGGCGGAGCGCAGCAGCACGCGCCCGCCCTCGACGCGCGCCTCCCACCGCGGCTGCGGCACGCTCGCCGGGCCGCGCTCGACCCCGCCGTCGGCCAGGCGGAAGCGGCTGCCGTGCCACGGACACGTGACGCAGCCCTCCTCGTCCACGCGTCCCTCGTCGAGCGGGCCGCCGGCGTGCGTGCACACCGCCGAGAGGGCCCGCAGCGACCCGCGGCGCCTGGTCAGCAGCACCGGCACATCACCCACCACGACCCGCCGCAGCTCACCCTCGGCGATCTCGGCCTCGGCGGCGACGTCGGTCCACTCGCCCACGCGCGACTGGAACGCCGTGCGGTTCACGCCGATGCCCCGCACGAAGGAGAGGTGGCCGCCCAGGTAGGCCGAGACCCCGGCCACGCCCACGGCGACGAGGCTCAGCCCCACGCCCACGCCGCGATGCCCGCGCCGCCGCGCGATCCACGAACCGGCCTGCAGCACCGACACGACGGCGTTCATGAGGCCGTGGACGAGGCCCACCCGCCGATCCCTGCCCGAGGTCTCCGCCCAGTCCGAGGCGCCGGCCAGCGCGGTCGGACCCGAGGCGACGAGCCCCATGCCTACGAGGCGGCGCGCCGCCGCGGCCCCCTCCTCGCCGGCCGTGAGGTCGAGCGCCGTCACCGCTCCCCATGCGCCGATGGGCAGGTCGGTGAGGATCGGGTGGAGCTGGTGACCCAGCCACGATCCGGACAGGGCGTTCTTGACGGGCGCCGGGCGCGTGGCGGCCGAGACGGACCCGCTCGCCTGCTCGGCGATCCGGTCGAGGCCCCGCGCGCGCTGGATCCGGCGCACGAGACGCTGCATGACGGTGGCGATCGACATGTCGTTCCTTCCTCTCATCGATCCGATGCGTCGGGTGCCGCACCCTCGCGTGCCCCGCGCTCCTCGCGGCGGCGACCGAACCGGGCCACGAGGAACAGGGCCGACCCGACGAGGATGTAGACCGCGGAGCCCAGCCACACGATGCCCGTCTGCTGCGTGAGCAGCACGATGCTCGCGATGATCGCGAGCAGGGGAACGATCCGCGGCACGGAGAAGTGCGGGTGCTCCACGCGGTCCTTCTTCAGCACGAGCACACTGATGTTCGCCGACACGAACACGAGCAGCAGCATGAGCACGGTCGTCGAGGCGAGCGTGGCGATGTCGCCGACCATCGTCAGCAGGAGCGTGACGCCGGCGACGGCGAGGATCGACACCCACGGCGTGCGGCGCTTCGGCAGCACGCGGCCGAACGCGCTCGGCAGCAGGTGAGCCTCGGCCAGCCCGTAGGCGACGCGGCTGGCCATGACGAGGAACAGCAGCGCGCCGTTCGCGATCGCCACGAGCGCGATGAGACTGAACAGCCATCCCGGCACCGCCACGCCGCTCGCCTCGACGACCTCGAGCAGCGGCCCGGTCGAGGTCGCGAGCTCGGCGGGCGGCACGACGATGACCGAGCCGACGGCGATGAGCAGGTACACGACCGCGGCGGTGAGCACAGCGCCGAACAGGGCCCGCGGGTACGACCTCGAGGGGCTGCGCACCTCCTCGGCCATGTTCGCGGCGGCCTCGAACCCCAGGAACGAGAAGAACGCGATGATCGACGCCGCGAAGGCACCCTGCAGGGGCGGCACGTCCGGCGCGAACTCGACCAGGCGGGCCGGGTCGCCGTCGCCGCGCCCGAACACCATCGCCGCGAGCACGATGACGATCACGAGGCCCGTCACCTCGATCACGGCCGCCACGAGGTTCGCGGTGAGCGACTCCTTCACGCCGCGCAGGTTGATGAGCGTGAGCACGACGACGAAGGCGATGGCCGTGGGCACGGGCGGCACGTCGAGCAGCGCGGAGAGGTAGTCGCCCGCGAACGCGTTGGCGAGCGCCGCCGCGCTCGTGATGCCGGACGCCATCATCAGGAAGCCGACGAGGAACGACAGGTAGGGGATCCCGAATGCGCGATCGACGTAGCGGGCCGCGCCCCCGGCGTGCGGGTACTTGGTGATCAGCTCCGCGTAGGTGCCGGCGGTGAGCAGCGCCACGACGAGCGCGATGAGCAGCGGCAACCAGATGACGCCGCCGACGTCGGTCGCCATCGTCCCGACCAGGGTGTAGATCCCCGCCCCCAGCGTGTCGCCCACGATGAACGCGTACAGCAGCGGGGTGCCGAGCACACGCTTGAGGCCGGTGGGGCGGCCTGGCAGCGCGGGTGCGGTTGCGTCGGTCATCGCCCCACTCCATCCCCCGCCCGGCGGGGACGTAAAGGGACTGGCAGAGCTGCGCGATCTGTGGCATTGCGCCCGCGGCTCGCTGATCCGCCCACGGATCCGAACGGATCGCGGAATACCGCGGATCGGTGCCGCGTGCCTCAGGCGCCACGGAGGTACTCGCCGTAGCCTCGGGGTGATGCCCGAGAACGCCTCCACGCCGTCTTCGCGCGTGCGCGCACGTCGCGCGCGACGTCGGCGGGCGCGTCGCCGCGGGGTCGTCATCCTCGGCGGCGGCACCGCCCTGCTCGTGTGGGGCGTGAGCGCCCTCGTCGGGTTGCTGACGGCGGCGAGGACGCTCCCGAGGCGCAGGCCCCGGCGCCGCAGGCGGCGAACGACGTGCAGACCGCGCAGGCGACGAGCGGCGAGGTCGCGGGCCGCGTGGCCGCGCTGAGCGCCACCTCCGGATCGCTCGTCGGCGGCGAGAGCGTCACGGTCACCGGCACGGGGCTCGAGGGCGTCACGCGCGTGACCTTCGGCACCGCGGAGGCCGAGATCGCCGAGGCGGGCGCCGACGCCGTCACGGTCGTCGTGCCTTCGGCGGTGGACTACGTCGCCGGGGAGGTGCCCGTCACGGTGCAGGAGGGCGACGTGCCGCTGGAGGGCACCGACGCGCTGCGCTACGCCTACGAGGCGCGCACGGGCGTGGACCGGCAGCTGCAGTACGCCCTCGCGCACTGGGACGACTACAACACCGCCGAATGGGGCGACTACAACCCCATCGGCGGCGATTGCATGAACTTCGTCAGCCAGACGCTCGTGGCCCGCGGCTGGGCGCAGCGCGACGACTGGTACCACGACGGCACGGCGTCCACCGAGACGTGGCGGTTCGTCCCGACCTTCGACGCCTGGATGACCGCGCACGCGCAGGAGCTGGGCGTGACGCGCCTCGAACTGGACCAGCGGGATCAGGTCAAGCTCGGCGACCTCGTCGTGTTCGACTGGGACGGCAACGGATCGCTCGACCACATCCAGCTCGTCTCCGACATCGACCGGGGCGACGACGGCACCGTGTCGATCCGCATGGCGGGCCACAACCTCGACTCCGACTACCGCGACCTCGACCGCGCGATGACCGAGGAGCACCCGGGCTCGACCGCGCACTTCTGGAGCATCCCGGGCGACTGAGCCGCCGCGCGAGCGGCCTAGCCCTGCTGCATCGCGAGATCCGCGTGCAGCTCGCCGAGGGCCGCCTGCGGCACGAACATGCTCGCGAACGCCCGCGCCGACGGCGACGGATCGGGGCAGGTGGCGAGGCGGATCTCCCATTCGGGCGCGTCGGAGAGCGGCGTGCGCACGAGGTGCTCGGCCGCCTGCTTGCCGGCGATCGACTCCGGCACGACGGCGACGCCGAACCCGCGCGTGACGAGGTCGACGAGCATGTGCACGTCGTTCGCCTCCACCATCGTGCGCCGGCTCACCCCGGCGGCGGCGAGCGCCGCGTCGAGCACGCGCCGGGCCTCCCACGCGCCGCCGAAGTCGACGGTGCGCGCGCCCTCGAGGTCGGCCAGAGTCGCAAACGGGACGGCGTCCGGCGAGAGCGCGACGAACGACTCGCGGCGCAGCAGCAGGCTGCCGGCCGGCGAGGCGGATCCCGCCGGCGCGGCCACGAGGGCGACGTCGAGACGGCCCTGGTCGAGCACGCCCGAAAGGCGCGAGCTCACGTCCTGCACGAACTCCAGGTCGGCGCGCGGGTGCTCCCGCGCGAACGAGGCGAGCAGGTCGACGATGTCGACGGCGCCGCCGAGGCACTGCTCTGCGCCGATGCGCAGCGCCGCATGCCCGGGCTCGTCACCGAGCACCGCGCGCTGCGCATCGCGCACCTGCGCGAGGATCCGCTCGGCCCAGGGCCGGAACACCGCGCCCGCCGTCGTCATCGCCGCGCAGTGGCGGCCGCGCGTGAAAAGCTGCGCACCGAGCTCGCGTTCCAGGGAGCGGATCGACACCGACAGGCCGGGCTGCGAGACGAACGAGCGCTCGGCCGCACGGGTGAAGCTGCCCTCCTCGGCGACGGCGACGAAGAACTCCAGCTGGCGAACGTCCATACGAGGAACGTTAGCCGCCGCGGATCAATACGGCTGGTTCTCCAGTTCGGTGGCGAACACGCGCAGCTCGCGGCGCTCCGCGTGCATCTGCCACAGGCGCTCCGCGAGCACCTCCGGATCCTTCTGCGCGTCGCCGGGGATGATCGCGCCCGGGATGATGAGCTGGCCGACGTAGATCGGCTCGTCCTTCAGCGCCTGGTGCAGCATCTCGATGTACGCGGTCTCGCCGGCGAACCCGATCGAGGTGCCCGCGAAGTGCTGCACCGGCTGCACCGCGCTGCCGCCGTTGACGAAGAGGAGCGATCCCGTCTTCAGCACGCGCATGCCCTGCAGCACCTGGTGCACGGCGGCCACGGGGCCGTAGATCGAGAACTCGACGGCGGCCCGGATGTCGCCGACGGTCGACTCCAGCAGCGGGCGCAGGAACTCCTTCTGCGGCAGCGGGTTGTACGAGAGCACCTCGATGAGGCCGAGGTCCTGCGTCGCCTGGTCGAGGGCGGCGACGAGGCTGTCGGTGTCGCGCACGTTCGCCGCGTAGCCCTTGGCCGTGAAGCCGTCGGCGACGAGGTCGGCCGCGAGCTGGTCGACCCGCTCCTGGTTGCGCGCGATGAGCGCGAGGCTGTAGCCCTCCCTGCCGAAGCGGCGCGCGAGCGCCTCTCCGAGGTTGCGTCCTGCTCCGATGATCGCGATCGTCGTCATATCGACCACGTTAGGCCGGATGATCCGCACCGGCGGCCGCGAGGGCGATAGCGATCCTCTATGGAAGCGCCGAAATACGCGCGCCGTGCGGCGTCGTTGTGGACCGGTGGCGGCGGGATCCCACTGCCGACACGAGACGAAGGAGAACGTCTATGACTTCCGTTCCCGAGATCCGGATCGCCGAGGGCGTCCGCATTCCGCAGCTGGGCTTCGGCGTGTACCAGGTTCCGCCCCAGTCGACCGAGGAGGCCGTGGCGACGGCCCTCGAGGTGGGCTACCGCCACATCGACACGGCGCAGATGTACGGCAACGAGCAGGGCGTCGGCGACGCGCTGAAGGCGTCGGGCCTGAGCCGCGACGAGGTCTTCGTCACGAGCAAGCTCAACAACGGCTTCCACCGCCGCGACGACGCGCTGCGCGAGGCCGAGGCCAGCGTGGAGCGCCTGGGCGGCCCGATGGACCTGTTCCTCATCCACTGGCCGCTGCCCACGATCGACGTCGACTACCTCGAGACGTGGCAGGCGATGATCGAGATCCGCGACCAGGGCCTCGCCCGCGCGATCGGCGTCTCGAACTTCCAGGTGCCGCACCTCGAGCGCATCATCGCCGAGACGGGCGTGACGCCGGCCGTCAACCAGATCGAGGTACACCCGTACCTCACGAACGAGACCGTGCGCGCCTACGGCGCGGAGCACGGGATCGCGACCGAGGCGTGGTCGCCCATCGCGCAGGGCGCCGTGCTCGGCGACCCGACGATCACGGCGATCGCCGAGCGCCTGGGCCGCACGACCGCGCAGGTCACGCTGCGCTGGCACATCCAGCGCGGCGACATCGTGTTCCCCAAGTCGGTCACCCGCTCGCGCGTCGAGGAGAACTTCCGCCTCTTCGACTTCGAGCTGACCGACGAGGACGTCCAGGCGATCTCGGCCCTGAACCGCGACCAGCGCACCGGCCCGGACCCCGACACGTTCGACTACATCCCCGCCTGAGCCGGGGATCGACCGGGGCCGCGCCCGCGTGCGACGCGGCGGCCGTGGCCCGCGGGTTGGATAGCTTGTGGCTATGGCACGTGGCGAGATCGGGACGACGAGCGGCATCACCCTGCAGCAGCTGCGGTACTTCGTCGAAGTCGCGGCGGAGGGCTCCATCACCGCGGCCGCGGAGCTGCTCTACGTCTCGCAGCCGACGATGTCGGCGTCGATGAAGGACCTCGAGCGTCGCGTCGGCCGCGCGCTGTTCACCCGATCCGTCCGGGGTGTCACCCTCACCGAGGACGGCACCGAGTTCCTCGGCTACGCACGCCAGGTCGTGGAGCAGGCCGAGCTCCTGGAGCAGCGATACCTGGGACGTCCGCCGTCGCGCCGTCTCCTCGCCGTCTCGGCGCAGCACTACTCGTTCGTCGTCGATGCGTTCGTCCGCATGGTGAAGGCGTCACCCGCCGCGGAGTACGCGTTCACGCTGCGAGAGACCCGCACCTGGGACATCATCGAGGACGTCCGGACGCTGCGCAGCGAGCTCGGCGTCCTGTATCGGAACGACTTCAACCGGAACGTCATCGACAAGCTGCTGCGCGAGTCCGGGCTCGCCTTCGCCCCGCTGTTCGTCGCGACCCCGCACATCTTCGTCGCGCGCACGAACCCGCTCGCCGCGCGCGAGCGGGTCACCCTGGAAGATCTCGAGGACGTGCCGCGCCTGACCTTCGACCAGGGTCAGAACAACTCGTTCCACTTCGCCGAGGAGATCCTCTCCACCCGGTCGGCGAAGCAGGACATCCGGGTGAGCGATCGCGCCACCATCTTCAACCTCATGATCGGCCTCGACGGCTACACGATCTCCACCGGCATCATCTCCGACGACCTTGATCCGTCGATCGTGGCGGTGCCCCTCGACGTCGACGAGCGCATCGAGATCGGCTGGATCGGCCACAGCTCCATCCCGCTCACGGGTCAGGCGGAGCGGTTCGTCGCCGAGATGCGCGATGTCGTCGCGGGCTTCGACGTCGAGCTGCTGACATAGGCAAAGGCTATGCGTCTCGGTCAAGCATCCCGATGAGGCTATGACCCCGCACCCGGCTTACAGTGGCGTCCACCGCGTGGGTCCGGCCCGCGCTCTCGCCACGAATCGAGGCACGGGATCACATGGCAACCGCATTCACCTTCCGCATCAGCACCACCCCCTTCGATGAGGATTACTCGCCGTCGTCCGGCTCCCGCGCCACGACGAACTTCGCGAACCTGGCCCGCGGCGAGGGGCGGCGGCAGAATCTCCGCAACGCGCTGCGGATGATCGACGATCGCTGCAACGACCTCGCACGGGACGGGAATCCGGCGCGCGACCGCTATGCCGTGGAGCTCGACATCGTCTCCGTGAACCTGCTCGGGGACGCCGACCGGGACGGCGTGGGGGTCCCGCTGATCGAGATGCTCGACGTGCACATCCTGGATCGGGAGACCGGCGAGCGCACGCCCGGGATCACGGGCAACAACTTCTCGTCCTACGTGCGCGACTACGACTTCGGCGTGCTGCTCCCCCGGCTCACCGCGGATGCGCCCGCGCCCGGCTTCCCGAGCGACTTCGGCGATCTGCACGGCAGGCTCTTCCGGGCCGTCGTCGACTCGGACGCGTATCGCCAGCGGTTCTCGCAGCCGCCCGTGGTCTGCATCAGCGTCTCGACCAGCAGGACGTATCACCGGCTCGGGCATCGGCACCCCGTGCTCGGCGTGGAGTACGAGCAGAGCGATTCCTCGCTGACCGATCGCTACTTCGCGAAGATGGGCCTGCAGGTCCGCTACTTCATGCCGCCCGGCTCGGTGGCGCCGCTGGCGTTCTACTTCGAGGGCGACCTGCTCCGCGACTACTCGGACCTGGCGCTGATCGGCACCATCAGCACGATGGAGGCGTTCCAGAAGATCTACCGTCCGGAGATCTACAACGCGACGACGGCCGCCGGCGAGGTGTACCGGCCGAGTCTCGACAATCCCGACTTCATGGTGACCGAGGTCGCCTACGACCGCGAGGAGCGCAGCCGGCTCGCGGCCACGCAGGGCGCGTTCGCCGAGGAGCACATCATCGCGCCCTATGGAGCGCTGCTCGACGAGTGGACGAGCAGCTATGCCCACTGATCGCACGAGACACGGAGAGTCGCCGATGAACACGCTGCTGCCCACCTCGATCGTCGGCAGCCTGCCCAAGCCCGTGTGGCTCGCGGAGCCGGAGACGCTGTGGTCGCCCTGGAGGCTCGAGGGCGTGGAACTCGCGGAGAGCACACGGGATGCGCTGCGGCTCGCGGCGGACGATCAGCTGCGCGCGGGGCTCGACATCGTCAGCGACGGCGAGCAGACGCGCCAGCACTTCGTCACCACGTTCATCGAGCACCTCAGCGGGGTCGACTTCGAGCGGCGCAAGACCGTGCGGATCCGCAACCGCTACGACGCGAGCGTGCCCACGGTCGTCGGCGCGGTGAGCCGCGAGCGGCCGGTGTTCGTCGAGGACGCGAAGGCACTCCGCGCGCTCACCGATCGACCGATCAAGTGGGCCCTTCCCGGCCCCATGACGATGATCGACACGCTGTACGACGGCCACTACGGCAGCCGCGAGGAGCTCGCGTGGGAGTTCGCGACCATCCTCAACCAGGAGGCCCGCGAGCTCGAAGCGGCGGGCGTGGACATCATCCAGTTCGACGAGCCCGCCTTCAACGTCTTCTTCGACGACGTGAAGGACTGGGGTGTGGCCGCCCTCGAGCGGGCTGTCGAGGGCCTGCGCGCCGAGACCGTGGTGCACATCTGCTACGGCTACGGCATCAAGGCGAACACCGACTGGAAGGCGACGCTCGGATCCGAGTGGCGCCAGTACAAGGAGTCCTTCCCCCTGCTGCAGCGCTCGACGATCGACACGGTGTCGCTGGAATGCCACAACTCCCGCGTGCCGGTCGAGCTCATCACGCTGCTCCGGGGGAAGAAGGTGATGGTGGGGGCGATCGACGTGGCCACCCACGCGATCGAGACGCCCGAGGAGGTGGCGGCGACGCTGCGTCGCGTGCTGCCGTTCGTCGATGCGGAGAAGCTGTTGCCCAGCACCAACTGCGGCATGGCGCCCCTGCCGCGCACGGTCGCGCGCGACAAGATGATCGCGCTCGCCGCCGGCGCCGAGATCGTCCGGGCGGAGCTGGCGGGAGCGCGGACGGTGTAGCGGCGCGCGGAAGCCGCGGCGATGGACGTCATCGCGACTCCCGCCCCGTGGGCGGGGATTGCACGCGCGTGGTGCATCCCCGCCCAGGCCGGCTCAGAGCGCCGCGCGCAGCCCCTCGACGAGGGACGTCGTCGGGCGACCCAGCAGGCGCGCGAGCGTGCCGTCGGCCTCGGCGAGCGCGCCATCGCGGATGTTGGCGTCCAGCGCCGTCACGAAGGCGACCGTGCCCGCATCGAGACCGGCCGCCTCGAGCGCGGCGGCATGCTCCTCCGAGCTGAGCGGGGTGTACCGCACCTCGCGCCCGACGATCTCCGACGCGGCGGCGGCGAGCTCGTCGAAGCCCCACGCGACGTCGCCGCTCAGCTCGTAGACCTCGCCGATGTGCCCGTCCTCGGTGAGGACGATCGCGGCGGCCTCGGCATAGTCGGCGCGCGTCGCCGAGGCCACGCGACCGTCACCCACGCTGGCGGCGATGACGCCGGTGTCCTTCGCACGCGCCACGTCGGCGACGTAGTTCTCCGTGTACCAGTTGTTGCGCAGGATCACGGCGGGCAGACCCGCGGCGGCGATCGCCTCCTCGGTCGCCTTGTGCTCCGGCGCGAGCACGAGGTCGCTCGTCGTGGCCCGGGAGGCGCTCGTGTACACGAACTTGGCGACGCCCGCCGCACGGGCGGCGTCGATGACGACCTGGTGCTGCGCGGCGCGCTTGCCGACCTCGCTGCTCGAGATGAGCAGCACGCTGTCGGCACCGTCGACGGCCGCGGCGACGGTCTCCGGCCGGTCGTAGTCGAGCGCGACCACCCGCACCCCGCGCGCCGCGAGGTCGGCGGCCTTCGCGGTGTCCCGCGCGCCCGCGCGGACGGTGGCGGGGTCGACGCCGCGGGCGAGCAGGCTGTCGACGACGAGGCGGCCGAGGTGGCCGGTGGCACCGGTGACGAGGATGGTCATGGTGAGTCCTTTCTCAGGGGTTCGCCGACGACAACGCCCCGATCGCGCGCCGCCTTCCCGCGAGCGGGTACCCACTTTCGACCCTGCGGACGCTCGCCGCCGACGGCCTCGTGCACCGGGAGTCGTTCCCGAGCGTGCCTCCCCACGTTGAGTACAGCCTGACTCCCCTCGGCCGAGACCTCATGGAGCGGATGCTGCCGCTCGTCGCCTGGGTCGCCGACCACGCCGAGGGCATGGTCGGCCGACGGTAGGTTCGACCGCGACGCCCACCCGCCGCACGCTTCTGCTCTTGATCAGGCCGATCTCACACCGCTTCTCGGACGTTCCGGTCACGCTCAGGCCACGATGTCGGGATTCGACGCGATGAGCGCTGCCTGCTCGGTCCATGACAGGCCGACGATGCTGAGCACAACTCGCGCAATAACCGACGGGTCGCTTCCTGTGGTCAGGCGAGTCTGGCGCAAGGTGGCGCGGGCTGTCTCTTCGATCAGGATGGCGAGGACTTCGGGTGAAACGTCTCTTCGGAAGGCCCCTGCTGCCATGCCGGCATCTGTGAGTTCGCGGACGCGTCGTCGGAGAGGAGCGAGTGCACGGACTGTCTCTGAGACGTGGGGTTCGCTCAGTGCGATGTTGGCGGTTGCGCGCACTGCTGAGGCTTCGCGCCAAAGACGTGCGGCGAGGCGGGCCAGAGCGACGCGCGAGTCGGTGTCGTCGGTGGTCTGGGCGATCATATTGAAGCGCTCAGCGCCGAGCGCGATGACCTCTCTCAGCAAAGTCTCGCGGTCGGCGAAGTGGCCGTAGAGAGCACGTCGTGACAGGCCTGCCGCTTGCGCGATGGTGTCGAGGGAGGCTTGGGGGTTCTCGGCGAGCACGATCTGCGCTGCGTGGAGGAGTGCTTTGCGGTTCGTCGTGGCGTCGCTTCTGCGCTCGCGAGCAGGAACCGAGTCCGACAAGGCTATGGACTCTCGTGGAGACATGATCACCTTTCGCGGGCGCTTACATGAGCTTGGTGGATTCAAGCGCCTCTGACATGCTGCGGTTGTACGCGATGAGGGGGCGCCGCAGCACCAGGCCGAGCAGGAGGGCCGGGACGATGAAGAGGGCGAGCAGGAGAAGAGAGATCCAGAAGTCCGCTGCGTAGACGCCGCCGATCGCCGACCGCAGCGCCTGAATCGCGTAGGTGGCGGGCAGGAATGGGCTGATGTTCTGGAACCAGTCGGGCAGGAGCTGAAGGGGGTAGGCGCCGCCAGATCCGGAGATTTGGATGACGAGCAGCAGCACGCATAGTGCCTTTCCGGCGTTGCCGAACGCGACGACCGCGGTGTAGACGATGAGGGTGAATACGAGGGAGATGATCCATCCGGCGAGGATCATGAGCAGCGGGTGAGCGGGCTCGATCCGGACAAAGAGGATGAGCCCGAGGGTGAGCAGTGTGCTCTGGGCAAGGCCGACGAGTCCGAAGATGCCGTATCGTCCGAGGTATTTTTGGGTCGTGGTGAGTTCGGAGGTGCCCGACAGTGTGTTGTGGTTGACGTCGACGCGGATAGTGACTGTCATCAACAATGCTCCGACCCAGAGCGCGAGGATGGTGTAGAGCGGTGCCATGGCGGCGCCGAACCCGGCGACCGGGAACACCGCGGTGCGGTCCACCCGGACGGGTTCCCCCAGTGAGGTGGCGAGGACGCCGGGATCGCCTCCGATGATGTCGCGGAGTTCACTGAGATCACCGGTGTCAGTTGCGGTTCCGAGCGCCTGATCGAGCTCGTCGAACCGGTCGGCCAGTTCACCCAGTGAGGTGGAGATCCCATCTGCGATGGTCTTTCCCCGGTCGATGGCGGTCATCACGGAGTCCGATGAACCCGACAGGCTCGAGGACACGTCGGCAAGGTCGTCGGACACGATGGAGATGTCCGAGTCGAGCCGTGAGAGCGTAGAAGACAGAAGGTCCAGTTGCGGCTTCAGTCCGTCGGCGTATGCGCTCTGTGCGTTCTGTACCGCGGTCTTCGCATCGGCGATCGTGCCGAGGATCTCCTGGTGAGAGCCCTGCTCGGAGGCGTTGTCGTCCTGGATGTCCTGCGCAGCTTGGACGAGACTGTCGTGCACAGCCTGCTGCCGCGCGATCGCGTCGTCGAGGGCGGCGATGACGGTATCGAGGGCGCCTTCGGCAGCCTCGGGCAGTGTGGGCCGAACCTCGGTGTCAAGGGCGTCGCGAATGGTGCGGTATCGGTCGACCTGGTCCTGGACTCGTGCCGCGAGGTCAGTGAGCACCGTCACGCGATCGCCGCTGAGGGAATCCATGTCCACGTAAAGGTCGTCGATGCGATCGCCGACCGCGTTGTAGCTGTTGACCGTCGCGGACAAAGCGTCGGAGACTCCTTGGGTGGCGGTACGCAGAGCGGAGCCGAGGGAGTCGACCGCATCGCTTCCGCTACCGACGGCGTCGGAGGCGTCGCTGAACGCGGCTCCAGCGGAGCCGACGAGGCCGGAAGCACTGTTCACCACGGGGATGCTGGAGTCGAAGAGGGCGGAGAACATGTCGGCGGTCTGCGCACTCGAACGCAGCTGCGTCGTGAGGCTGGCCACGCGTGCTTGGAGCCGGGCCAGTGCGGCCTGGGTGTCGTCGTCGGTGAGGAAGTCGGAGAGGGAGGAGAGCAAGCTGAGCGCGATCTCGCTGAGGGTCTTGGTGAACGTCTCGGTGATCTGCGCAGACACACCGTCGGCACCCTGTTCGGTGATCTTGGGAGCGAGCGCGTTCTTCTTCTCATTGGTGTAGAGCGCGATGTCGGTGTGCTCCGCACCGTCGACGTAGAACGTCATCATGTCGGCGCTGAAGGACTGCGGAAGCACGATTGCGGCGTAGTACGCACCCGACTTCGTACCGTCGATCGCATCATCTTCGGTCGTGATGACCCAGTCCAGATCGTCGTTGGCGCGCAGCGCGGACAGGACCTGCTCGCCGACGTTGATCCGGACTGGAATCAGATCGCTCTCGTAGCCGGTGTCGGTGCTGGCAACGGCGACCTTCAGGTTGCTGGTGTTCGCGAACGGATCCCAGCTGGCGATCACGTTGAACCAGGTGAACAGGGACGGGATCACGACGAGACCGAAGATGACGATGCACGCCATCACGTTCTGTGTCGCGTGACGAACGTCGCGCCCCACCAAACGCAGAATGACGCTCACGACTGCTCCCCCTTCTCCGCAGGGCGGTCATCCTCTTGCTGCGATACGCCCTCGTTCTCATCCGCTTCCGCGGGCTCATCGTGACTCACCGCGTTTGCGGTCGTCGGCTCGGGCGCGCCAGCGTCCGCGTGGGCGGAGTCGTCGGCTGGGGGCTCACCCTGGAACCAAGTCGCTATGACATCATCCACGTCGTCAGGGGCGTGCCCATCCGTGTCGCCGGTGGCAGCGATGTCGGCGGACGGGCTTTCCTGGAGGGGATCACCGGAGCTCAGATCCTCTGCGAGCAGATGTTGCGCGCCGGGAACGGACTCGCGTCCCGTGCGCGCCTCTGAGGAGACGACGGTGGCGTGCGCCTGCGCACCACCGGCGAAGACCGCTTGGCGCAGGTCGGCGTCATCGAGCTCGGCGATTTCTCCGGCTCGCGCGAAGCTCCATCTGGCGTACTCGATGGCGACGAGGAACCCGATGACCAGAAGGCACCAGAGGGTTCCTATGCCCAGCAGGAGCGCCTTGACGTCGGCGAACGTGACAGCGGCGGCGGCGAGCAACGCGAGCCCCGTGAGCCCGACGACCAGGGTCGCCCGCAGCAGCACCGGGTAACGGTGCGTGAACGGGCGGGCCCGGCGGGTGAGCTCGTCCCGGTAGGCGCCGCGGTTCGAGAGTGCGTGGATGATCTCGCTCAGCCGGTATCCTCCGCCGGCGACCTGCACGTTCTCGCCGATCAGCAGGTCGGTTGCGGCGACCTCGCGGTTGAACAGGATATGGAAGCTGGCGAGTCTGCGCCGCAGGACCAATCCGACGAGGAACGCGAGGGCGACGAAGACGGCGAGAATCCCGAGGAACCGCCAGTAGTGGCTGCCGTAGAACCCGGCGATCGTCTCCCGCATTGCGTCGATGCCGTAGGAGAACGGCAGCAGCGGATAGATCGCGCGGAAGAAGTCGGGCATCAACTCGATCGGGTACAGCCCTGACGCGCCGGGGATCTGCATGATCACCAGCAGGATGCACAGACCTCTCCCCACATGCCCGAACGCGACGCAGAGCGCGTAGATGATGCTCACGTACGCCAAGGCGATCAGCACAGCGGTCCCCACGAAGGCGACGGCGCTCGCGGTCTGGACACCGATGATGAGGTTCCCGATCGAGACCACCAGCGCCTGCCCGACAGCGAGCAGCGCGAACAGGCCGAACCGTCCCAGGTAGGCCTCGCGGACCGTGACGCCCTCAACACCTTCTGTGTCGACCTCGGTCTTGAAGATCACCATCAGCACGAACGCACCGATCCACAGCGACAGGTTCGTGAACAGTGCCGCCATCGCGGACCCGTAGGAGGATACCGGGAACATCTTCTGCTCCTCGACGACGACGGGCGAGGCGATGAAGCGGGCGATGTCGTCCGCGTCCAGTCCGGTGATCGTGCCGAGCGCACCCCACTCCGCTGCGGCGGCGACCGCTTCGATATCGGTGCGCGCGGCCTGCAGGTTCGACTCGAGGCCGGCGATGTCGGCGTCGAAGCTGTCGAGCGCCGTCGCGGTGGATGCCAGCTGCGTATCCGCGCTGCGCAGCAGGCCGCCGACTTGGGTGAGGACCTGCCGCTGTGAGGCGACCGCCGCCGAGAACTCTCCCGCGCTGGAGGACAGGCGGGCCATCGCGCTGTTCAGCGCCGGAAGGTTCTCGGTGAGCACTGTCCGCAGATCGGATGCCGCAGTCTGCGTGCCTTGCGCCGCCTCATCGACGGCATCGGCAGCCGCCTGCAGCCCCTGGATGGTGTCGCCGGTGCCGGCGTTCAGTTGCGACAGATCCGCGAGGAGTTGCTGATCGGCAGCGTTTCGCTCCTGCAGCGCCTCGATCACCCCGGACAGACGCTGCTGCGTCTCAGGATCCAGATCGAAGCCATCAATCAAAGCCTGCGCCTGCGCGATCGCGGCCTCGTTCGCCTTGAGGACGGTCTCGACGTTGTCGATCGCTGCGTCCACCTGCAGCCCTGCAGCAGTCAGAGCCCCCGTCACCTGGGCGATCGAGGAGTTCGCGGAGGCGGAGGCATCCGCGAGCAGTGTCGTGCCTGTGAGGTACGCGGCCGTTGCGGCATCGGTGAACCCGATCACCTGCTCCTGCGCGTCGGCGATGATCGACTGAGCTTCCGCTGTGGCCTGCTGAACGTCCGCCAGCGTCGTATCGACATCCGTGAGCGTGTTCTGGGCGGCCGACAGCGTCGCGCGAGAACCGGCGATCCCGTCCTGGAGGTCGGTGATACTGCTCCGTGTCGATGCCAGTGACTGCGAGGTGCTGTCGAAGGTGTTCAGCGCGTCGTCTTTCGCGGTCAGCAACCGTGACTCGACGCCATCTCCGGCATCCCTCACCGCGTCTGTCGCAGCCAGGGCGACCTGTTCGGTGAAGGCGGCCGTGATCTGCTGGTCGAGCTGGGATGCCCCGACGTCGGTGATCTTCGGCGCGATCGCGCTGGCCTTCTCGTTGACGTAGTACTGCAGCGCCGGCTGGGTGAACTCGCCGCTGGTGATGCTGAGGAGATCCTCGCTGAAGTCTGCGGGGATGACGATTGCCGCGTACACGTCACCGCGCCGGACGGCCTCGGCGGCCTCCTTTTCGCCCATGAAGACCCAGCCGAGCTGATCGTTCTCCTCGAGCTGCGCACTGACCTGATCACCGACGTTCAGCGCCCCGGTCAGCTCCGACGATGCGCCCTCGTCGAGGTTCGCCACTGCGACGCGAATGCTCTCAGTGTTCGCGTACGGATCCCAGAACGCGTTGATGTTGAACCACGCATACAACGCCGGAGTGATCAACACGCCGATCACGATGATCCACGCCTTCCGGACACGGATCAGTCGGGTGACGTCCCTCCTGAAAACCCGCCAGCTCATCCGCACGCCCGCAAGCATACACAGTTTGCACAGCACTGTGCACGTTACCGAAGTGGCCTATCGCCGATCATGTGCGCACGCCCTCCTTGCGGCGAACGCCCTCCTTGCGGCGAACGCCTCGCAGAGATCGGCGCCACGCCCTCGATCGGGACCGTCGGCGACAGCTATGACAACGCCCTGGCCGAGACCGTGAACGGGTACTACAAGACCGAACTCGTCCGCGGACCCGCACGCCCAGGGCCCTGGAAGACGGTCGAGGACCTCGAGCTCGCGACCCTCGGATGGGTGCACTGGCACAACACGCAGCGCCTGCACGGCTACCTCGGCGACGTCCCACCCGCCGAGTTCGAGCAGACGTTCTATGCTGGCCAAACCACCACAGATCAACTGGTGGGAATCAAATAGCGCGAGTCTCCATCAGACCCAGGGCGCTTCACGATCGCGAGCAGCAAGCTCCGCGACCGGCTCGAATCCGTCACGATGCAGAAGGCGCCATTGCCGAAAGCCTAGCCCGCACCGGCAGCCGCATCCAGTGCGGCGCCGACATGGTCTTCGCCTACGTCGACCTGCTCGATGACCCGGCCGAGCTCTACGACAGCATCGTCGACAGCGCGAAGCGTGACCTGCTCGGCGCATTCTTCGACCGCATCGACGTGGAAGACGAGCCGCTCGTCCAGAATCCACAGGTTCGACGCATCGACCCCGACATCGTTCGAGTCCTTGCGCATGGGGAAAAGCAGCTCGTGGACGCGGTCTTCGCGAGCATACTTGCCATCTCCGTCCGACTCGATGAGTTTTGCTAGGATGTCGAGGGTCGTGCGGCGCCGAGCAACGTGCCTTCGGGCGACCTTCTCTCGGAGCGCGACAGCGCTTCATCGAACTATGAAGGAGTAGTCGGAATGTCCACTGCCAAGGTCGCTCTCGTCTCGGGCGCAGGTCAGGGAATCGGTCGCGGAATCGCGCTCCAGCTCGCGAAGGACGGCTTCGACGTCGCCGTCGCAGACCTCACGTTCCAGGAGGAGAAGGCGCGCGGCGTCGTCGCGGAGATCGAGGCGCTGGGCCGCCGTGCGATCTTCGTGGCTGCCGACGTGTCGAAGAAGGAAGACGTCGTCGCCGCTGTGGACGCAGCCGCCACGCAGCTCGGCGGGTTCGACGTCATCGTGAACAACGCGGGCATCGCGCAGGTCAAGCCGATCCTCGACGTGACGGCGGAAGAGCTCGACAAGATCTTCTCCATCAACGTGAACAGCGTGGTCTTCGGCATCCAGGCCGCTGCCGACAAGTTCATCGAGCTCGGTGTGAAGGGCAAGATCATCTCCGCCGCCTCGATCGCGTCGATCAAGGGCTTCCCGATCCTCGGCGCGTACTCGGCGTCGAAGTTCGCCGTGCGCGGCCTCACGCAGGTCGCGGCGCAGGAGCTCGCCCCGA
This sequence comes from Microbacterium sp. NPDC003461, assembly GCF_053588335.1. Lineage (NCBI taxonomy): Bacteria > Bacillati > Actinomycetota > Actinomycetes > Micrococcales > Microbacteriaceae > Microbacterium > Microbacterium sp. NPDC003461. The sequence goes on from NZ_JBSFPT010000009.1 coordinate 76,816, forward strand.
AGGGCATCACCGTCAACGCGTACGCTCCCGGCATCGTCGGCACGGGCATGTGGGACCTCATCGACGAGAAGCTGTCGGAGATCAACGGCAAGCCGCGGGGCCAGAACCTCAAGGAGAACGTCGAGAGCATCGCCCTCGGCCGCATCGAGACGCCCGAAGACGTCGCGAACGTCGTGTCGTTCCTCGCAAGCGAGAAGGCCGACTACGTGACCGGCCAGGTGCTGCTCGTGGACGGCGGAATGCTCTACAACTGATGCATCCGAAGGGGGCGCGGGGAGGACATGTCCTTCCCGCGCCCCCTTTTTTGCGAAGTCTTCGCGAGGACGCCGCGCCCGGCCGTTTCCTCATCAGGCCGCCGGCAGGTGCCGGCGCCAGCTGAGCGCGACGATCCCGACGCTGACCGCCGCCAGGACCGCGCCGGCGAGGAACATCGTCGTGTACGGGATCCACGCGCCGAGCGCGGCGAGGATCGCCGGGATGAAGAACCCGAGATACGTCAGTGAGTAGTACACCGCGGTGAGTCCGGCAAGATCGCGCGGACCGGCGATCCGCTGAATCTCGCGCAGTCCCCCGACGAGCAGCATGCCGTAGGCCGCGCCGAGTGCCGCGGCGGCCACGAACGCCCAGGCGAGCGAGTTGAGGCTCACCGCGACGGCGGCCAGGATCATGGCGGGAACGGTGACCGTCAGCGCGATCCCGATGCCGCGGGCCGACAGCGGGGTGTCGACCTTCGCGGCGAACCGCTGCACCGCGACACCGCAGCCGAGCGCGACGACGCACAGCAGACCCGACACACCGATCTGCAGTCCCGGCGCCTGCGACATCATGAGGCCCGGCAGGATCGCGTACGCGCTTGCGGCGGTGCCGAAGACCCACGGCGCCATCGGGACGACGACGAGGAGGAACCGGCGGTGCATCGCGGTGGGGATGCGCAGGTCGGCGAGGAGCGGCCCAGAGGTGTCTCGGCGCGGCCGGCTCTCCGGCGCCGCCCACAGCAGCACGAGCGCGACGAGGGTGAGAGCGATGTGCAGGAGGTAGGGCGACGCGGTGGGGATCGGGCCGAACTGCCCGAGCGCCGCAGCGAATCCGGCGCCCAGCGCGAACCCGGACGTCAGTGCGAGTGCAGCGCGTGAGGCGCCACGGCCGTCGACGGCGCGGGTCGTGAACGGAGGCTCGGAGAGCTCTTTCACCCAGCTCGTGCCGACTGCCATCACGAGCCCCAGCGCGATACCCGACAGCACCCGCCCGGCGAACAGGAGCGGCATCGAGGAAGCCCCGACGGCGAGGAGCGCGCTGCCCGCAATCGCGATGATCGGGGCGGGGACGAACAGCGGTCGGCGGCCGTACCGGTCGGACAGCGGGCCGCCGAGAAGGAGCGCGGGCACGATGCCCAGGACATATGCCCCGAGCAGTACATTCACGCTGAAGGCGCTCATCTGGTCGATCTGGCGGTACATCACGAGCAGCGGTGTGAACTCGTTTCCACCCCACGCGACAGCGAACAGGGCAGCGCTCACGCGCATCCAGGGGACGATCGCGATCCGCTCTCCGGCGGCGGCTCCCTCGGAGGACATCTCACTCATGACAGCAGCTCCCGGTGGGTCTTCTTGATGTGACGGCCGAGTGCCACCTCGAACGCCGCGGTCTCGCCATCGCCGATGAGGCGGACGAGCAATCCGTGATCGTCGAGCACCTGCTCGGCTCGGTCGTCGCGTCGCCAGAGCGACCACGCGAGCATCCGCCTCTGCCGATCGCGCAGCGTCGCGAAGAACTCTGCGAGCAGGGCGTTCCCGCCGGCCGCGACGATCCGGGCGTGGAAGGCCGTGTCTGCCTCGGCGAGCCGCGCGAGGTCGGATGCCTCGTACGCGCGGCGTTGCTCGTCGAGAATGTCGGAGAGCTCGTCGACGACGTCCTGCACCCGTTCGGAGTCACGGACGAGCCGCCGCACGGCATCGGTCTCGATGAGGATGCGCGCCTCGACGACGTCGTCGAGCTCTCCCGGCGTCACATCGCGGATCAGCGCACCGCGCTTGGGGTACAGCCGCATCCACCCCTCGACCTGCAAGCGCAGGAACGCCTCGCGGACGGGGGTGCGGCTCATCCCGAGTTCGTCGGCGATCGTTCCTTCGCTGACCATCGTCCCGCCGGCGAGATCGCCGTCGAGGATCCGCTCCTTGACCTTCGCGTACGCGGCATCCGCGGCGGATGCCTCCGTCTCCTGATGCTCCATGACCCCGTCCCCGTGCTGATGAACAAGATAGATACTAGTTGCATCTCAGCCCGGTGCAAAGTGGCTCTTCGGACATTCGGTGGGGGTCATGGGGTGAGTGAAGTCTCCGTCGATGACGTCGCCCGGGACGCCGGGGTCACGCGAGGAGCGGTCTACCACCACTACCGGACCAAGGTCGCGCTGTTCGGCGAGGTCGTCGCCCGTCTCCAAGCTGACATCGCGCGAGCTGTCGTCGCGGCAGCAGAGAAGGCGGACCCGCAGCCTCTCGAACAACTCAGGGCCGGGTCGCATGCATTTCTCGAGGCGATCACGAACGGGCCCGCCATGCGCATCCTGCTCGTCGATGCACCAGCGGTGGCCGGCTGGCAGGAATGGCGCCGACTCGACGCGGAGAATTCGGCGACGCATCTGCGAGAAGCGCTATATGAGGCAGGAGTTGCAGAAGAGATCCTCGATGCGTCGACCGCGCAGCTCTCCGGCGCGATGAACGAGGCAGCCCTCTGGACGGCTCAACACGATGACACCGATCTGGCTCGTCGACAGTCCCATAGGGTTCTCGACAGACTACTCACGGCCTACGTCTCGTAGATCCGACTCTGGGGCATGCGCGAGCTTTCCAGAGACTCGCACGATGTCAAGGAGGTCGCGCGCGTCGAGCCGATCGGCGAAGCGACGGCGCACGGATTCCAGGTGCACGGCAGTCGCTGCTCGAAGGGCGTCGAGACCGAGGGGGCGAGCACGAGCAGACAGCCGCGACCATCTGCCGGGTCGGGGTCACGGCGAATCAGCTCTCGCGCTTCCATCCTGCCGGCGTGACGCGAGAGCCTGCTCCGTGACCACCCCATCTTCTGCGCCTGGGCATGCAGTGTGCTCGTCATTTCCGGCGTTTCGACCAGGGTGCTGAGCACCTCGTAGTCGGTCTCCGAGAGACCCGATGCAGCAAGGTCGTGCACCACACCGGCCTGCACTGCGATCGTCATGCGACGAAACGCGCGCCAGGCGACTTCCTCGTCATCGCTCAGCCAAGGCGCCGCCGACCCCATCCTTCTCGTTGACATGATTCTGCTGACCGGCATCGCCGTGGTGCGGCAGCCTCCCATGGGCACCGTCGTGGAGTGGGGCGCGTTCGCGTACCTCGCGGCGGTGAGCATGTTCCTCGGGTTCTTCGCCTGGTATCGCGGCCTCGCCATCGGCCCAATGTCGCAGGTCAGCCAGGTGCAGCTCACTCAACCCGTGATGAACATCCTTTGGGCGGCCATGCTGTTGGGCGAGCACATCGGCTGGCAGACCGTGACCGGCGGCATCGCCGTAATCGGCTGCGCACTGCTCGCAGTTCGCGCCCGCAACCGAGGGAAGCAGGCAGGCGTACGAAACACACTCCGCGCTAACTGATGACCGATCTCGCAGAGGTTAAGCGGCTGATCCGTGGCAACCCGCAGGCTCGGTGGTGCCCGCAGGGAGTGCACCAGATCCGCAGCGTCTCATCATCGCCGACCCCGAACCGCGGGGTGAGCTCACGAATCGACTGCGAGCGGGGCCACCCTCTCGGGCCTGACTGTCGTAAACCATGCGCACGGTGCGGTATCGCAACTCCGGACTGAACTTCACGGGCACCTTCTGGTGCACTCCGCGGGCTACGACACCTAACGGGACTGGTCCACTTCGACGGTGCCCAGATCGAGCAGATCTAGCGAGTGGACCAGCAAGTGACCACCCAGGAGAACGACGAAGCCCAGGTGAGAAACATGCTCTCACCTGGGCTTTTTTGTCGGGATGACAGGATTTGAACCTGCGACCCCTTGACCCCCAGTCAAGTGCGCTACCAAGCTGCGCCACATCCCGATGTCGCCCGCGATCGGACAACTCCACTAGTCTACCCGCTCCCGCGGGGTGCCGCGAACCGGCGACTTGACTCGCGTAAAAGGTCCGGGAGCGGCAGCGTGTGCCTCACGTAAGAAGGTCCGCGTAGCGATTCGTGTTCCCTGGCGATGTGAGCAGG